>JAISMA010000060.1 GCA_031276985.1 Helicobacteraceae bacterium
ATTTGATCAGATCTAAAAAAACCGCCGTTATCGGCTTTGGATCGCAAGGGCACGCGCACGCCGAAAACCTGCGCGATAGCGGCGTCAATGTGATCATCGGGCTAAAAAAAGGCGGCTCAAGCTGGCAAAAAGCCGAAGCGAAAAACTTCAAAGTTTTCGAGGTTGGCGAGGCGGTTAAGCAAGCCGATCTTACGATGATCCTGCTACCCGACGAAAAACAAAAGGCGGTTTACGAAGCCGAGATCGCGCCAAATCTCAAAAAAGGCGCGACGATCGCGTTTGGACACGGCTTCAACATTCACTATAAGCGCATCGTCGCCGCGCCCGACATAAACGTAACGATGATCGCGCCAAAAGCGCCCGGACACACGGTGCGAAGCGAGTTCGTCAAAGGCGGCGGCATTCCCGATCTGATCGCGGTCGAGCAAGATCCAAGCGGCAACACGCTTGAAATCGCCAAAAGCTACGCGAGCGCGATCGGCGGCGGGCGCACGGGCATTATCGTTACCACCTTCAAAGACGAGACGGAAACCGATCTTTTCGGCGAGCAGGCGGTGCTGTGCGGCGGCGTAAGCGCGCTGGTTCAAGCGGGTTTTGAAACGCTTACCGAAGCGGGTTATCCGCCCGAAATGGCGTATTTCGAGTGCCTGCACGAGCTTAAACTGATCGTCGATTTGATCTACCAAGGCGGCATAGCCGATATGCGCTATTCAATCTCCAACACCGCCGAATATGGCGATATGGTAAGCGGTCCGCGCGTAATCGGCGAGGAAAGCCGCAAGGCGATGAAGCAAATCTTGAAAGAGATTCAAAACGGCTCTTTCGCCAAAGATTTCATAGCCGAAGGCGAGTTGGGCTATCCAAGAATGCAAGCCGAACGGCGCAATCTTTACGGTAGCGCGATCGAGGCTACGGGACGCAAATTGCGCGCTATGATGCCGTGGATCGCGGCGGGCAAACTCGTCGATCAAAGCAAAAACTAAAGGCGTTAAAAGCGTGGGTCAAGTTATAACAATCACGAGCGGCAAAGGCGGCGTAGGCAAAAGCACCGCCGCGGCTAATATCTCCACCGCGATCGCCGAAGCGGACAAAAAGGTCGTCGCGATCGATTTTGACATCGGGCTTCGCAACCTCGATATGATTTTGGGGCTTGAAAACCGCATTGTCTACGATTCGATCGACGTTATGGAAGGGCGCGTTAGATTAAATCAGGCGCTAATCAACGACAAGCGCGTCAAATCTTTGTTCTTTTTGCCCGCTTCGCAAACGCGCGATAAAAGCGTTTTGGAATCAAAAAAAGTCGAGGCGCTAATCGGCGAGCTGAAACGATCGTTTGAGTACGTGATAATCGACTCGCCCGCGGGCATTGAAAGCGGTTTTGAACACGCGGTCTATCTAGCCGACATAGCGTTAATCGTAACGACTCCCGAAGTTTCGGCGGTGCGCGACGCCGATCGCGTTATCGGCATTATCGACGCGAAAAGCAAAAAAGCCAAAGAGGGCGGCGAAGTCGTCAAAAAACTGATCATAAACCGCATTAAACCCGATATGATCAAAAAAGGTCAAATGCTTAGCCCCGAAGACGTGTTGCAGATATTGGCGATCGATCTAATCGGACTCGTTCCCGACGACGAGCTTGTCGTGGTGGCGACAAACACGGGAGAAGTCGTGATTCGCAATCCAAAATCCGAAAGCGGCGGCGCGTATCGGCGCATAGCAAAACGCATACTCGGCGAAGAGGTGGCTTTCGCGTCTTTGGAAACGTCCAAAGGGATCGGCGGCTTTATCAAAGGGCTGTTCAAATGAGTTTTTTAAGCGCCATATTCGGCTCTAAAAAAAGCGCGACAGTCGCCAAAAATCGCCTGATTATTACGCTTGAAAAAGAGCGGGCTATCGCTTCGTTTGACTTTATCGATCGTATGAAAGAAGAAATTCTTACGGTGGTGAAGCGCTATATAAACGTAAGCGATATACGCATTACCGCAAGCAAAAATCAGCGCATCGATCGTTTGGAGATTGAAGTAGACTTAGAAAACGGCAAATGAAATTCTTCCAACGACACAAATATCTACACGCCGTTTTAGTGTCGTTCGCGGTATCGACTTTTACCGCTTTTACGGTGTGGAGCGTTATAGATTATCTAACCTATTTCGGCGGAGCTTACGATCAAAGCGCCAAAGATGAAATTAGTACTTTCGATCGCGCGCTTCGCGGCATTTTGGGAGACAGCGCCGCCGCGGGCGAGCAGTTAAGCGTAACTCACGCGCTAGATTACGTTCAAATTCCCGCCGCACTTGATTTAACCGTATTCGACGAGACAAACCAAAGCGTCGTTTTCACGTATAAAAACAAAGATCGCTGGCGCAATAGATGCTGCGAAGAGCTATATGCGCGATCGATCGACGTAAAAAAAATAGGCGACTATTCCTTTCAATACAGCTATTATGTTACGCCGAAATTTTATACCTCGTTTTTAAGAGCGGTTACCTTTTCCATACTGCCCGACAGTATTTATTACGAGCGTTTCAGTTTTGCCAATTGGCGAGATAATTTCTTTGGCTATTTCTGGTCGAGAAGTTTTATATATTACGGAATGTTTTTGATCTCTTTCGTCGTGTTTTTTGTATGGTCGATTAGAAATCTAAGCTACGACGAACAGCGCAAAATCGCCTACGAATTGCTGGACGAAGAGATGAAGCGGCTGGAGTTAAGCTCTAGCGAAGTAGAAAACTATAAAGTCTCGTTAAGCGAAGTTAATAAAATGATCGCGCTAAAACAGCAGGAGCTGGATATAAAGCACGACATATTAAAGCGATCAATCAACAAGCGAAACGGCGCGTCGCTTTCAAAATCGATCGACGCGATCGCAAAGGAGATTATCGAGCTGAAATCCGAGCGCGGACGGCTTGAGCGCGAGCTTGCCGTCGTCAATGAAAATCTCGTCGAAGAGAGCAAAAATATACAAGATACGCAAATCGACGCGAGGATCGCGGACATAAAGGTGGAGTTTGCCCGACTTTTTGGAAGCAAAATGCCAAACGCGCTGATCGATCAGATCTCCGAAGGATTTTATCTTTACGAAAGAAGCCCCGAATATATATCGCAAATTATGCACGCTTGGTTTAACGGATTTGATTATCTTATCAAGAAATTAGCCGAGCCGTTCTGGACAAAAAATAAAAAACATCTGTTGCTTGGCGAAGCGATTAAAATTATCCGCAAAATATACGCGCCGCGCCAATTGGATTATTACGAATTAAAAGCCGTCGTGAGCATGCGTAATAGATTCGCGCATTTTGAAACGGACATTTTAACGATCGACAACTTGCGAGCGCTTAAATCGAGATTATTCGGCTACAAAAACGACGACGGACTTTTTTATAAACTCGTTAATGTGAAGGACAAAAAATAGCGGCGCTGTTAACCGAAATCCCGATCGCGCTTCAGGCAATACCAAACCCGCCCAAAGCGCTTTATTACGAGGGCGATCTATCGGCGCTTTCGCATCCTATCGTAGCGATTGTCGGATCGAGAACGCCCGCGCACTACGCGAAAACATGGACGAAAAAAATCGCCGCCGCGCTCAAATCGGCGGGCGCGATCGTCGTTAGCGGCGGCGCGTTTGGCGTGGATAGCGCCGCGCACGAAGCGGCTTTTCCAAACACGATCGCGATCTTGGCGGGATCAATCGACACGGACAAGCGAAAACATATCGAGCTAATCAAGCAAAACGCGCTGGTTATAAGCGAGTATGAAAAAGAGACGACGCCGAGAAATTGGAGTTTCGTTCATCGCAATCGCTTGATTACGGGCATAGCCGCCGCCGTTTGCGTTATGCAAGCCGATCTAAAAAGCGGTTCGGCCGCTAGTTGCGATTTGGCGCTAAAACAGCAAAAACCGCTCTTCGCGCCGCCGCACAGACTTGGCGAAAGCGAGGCGACAAACGCGCTTTTGGCAAGCGGCAAGGCAAAAACGATTTGGAGCGAGGAGACGCTTTTGGACGAGCTTGGGTTACGCGCCGCGCCAAAAAGCGCCGATCCCGTGTTGCAATTTGCCGCCGATCGCCCGCTTTTTGAAAGCGCGTTGGAAAAATTCGGCGCGGCGATCTACGAATACGAGCTTGCGGGCAAAATCGTTGTGAAAGACGGAAGGATCGAGCTTGCCGACGTTGGCTATTGATCTTGGATTAAAGCGAATCGGGCTGGCGTATTCGCCCGATAACAAATTGGCGCTTCCGCTCAAGGCGATTATCCGCAAAAACAGAGTCCAAGCCGCCGCCGCCGTTCAAAGCGTTATCGCCGAATACAACGTCGACGCGGTGGCGATCGGCGTGGCGATCGGCGGCGAAAGCGAGGAAGAAACGCGCCGCCGCGCCGCGCATTTTGCGGGGTTGCTTAAACTCGAAATTCCCGTTTTTTATCAAGACGAGGCGTTTAGTTCGCAAGAGGCGGCGCGGTTAGCAAAAGGGCGGCTTGGCAAAGCCAAAGACGGACGACTCGATTCGCTTTCGGCTATGATTATATTAGAGCGGTTTTTGGAGCGTAAATGCGCGAATTTATTTGGATAAAAATCGGCGTAACAATCGCGCTGATCGCCTTCGCGCTCTCGCAAGAGAGCTTCCGCAATTTACTAACAATAATATTCGGCTGACCGCAAAACTATTTTGGTAAAACTATTTTGGAAAATAACGATCAAAAAAATAGCAACGATCGCACGGCAAAAACGACGGCAGATTATAATATTGATCTCTAATGTCGGTTAATACGTTATCGCGGTATTCGTTATAACGAAAGCCGTATCCCTCTACTACATAAAAAGTTTGATTTCTGACGACAAAGGTTTTTGTGGCGACGCTACCAAAAAACGGCGTATATAGTTTTTCGTCTGGAGCGCGCCTTAATAGTGTCGCTATATTTTTGCCGTCCAATTTTCTAAAATCGGTTAACCGATCGTCCTCTCTTGCGTGATAACTGCCTTTGCCAAAGACGATTGTTCGCCTATTTGAATGATATTCTAATAACGCGGCATTGGCATAGCTTGTACTTGCCCAGATAAAATCGTCGCTTTGTGGCATATGCGCGATAACCTCTTGCGGATATACGCCAAAGACGATCGTAGCGTAGTTTTTGTTGCGTTCTAGCAGCGATACGGGAAGAGAAAGCAGCGCGGCGATCAAAACGATATGCGCCAACATAAAAAAGATCATAAAACGAATGCTTTTTGCGATCTCGTCGATCGACAAAAATCCAAAAGCCAATATATAGATAAACGGATAAAACGACAATGTCCAATGCAAACCAACGATCTTTTTGAAAGAGAGCAAAGCAAATATAGCCATTGGGACAAAAAAGAGAAAAAAGAAGAGTTTAAGCCGACCTAGCCTCTCCTCCGAGAGAGAGAGAGAGAGAGGAAGCAAGCGCCGCGCGTTTCTTGAATATATAATACACAAACGGCGGCGTTAGAAGGTAAATCTGACACGCGATAAACGCAAGCGGCTTAAGCAAACTAAATTCCTCATTCGCGTTGCGGTTAAATAGATTAAACATAACGTTGTTTAAGCAGTGCGTATAATTCCAATATACATTCATAGCGACAAAAGGAGTCGCCGCAAGAAATAAAATACCCAGCCCGATCGTGTTATGTTTAGTCTTGCGCGAGCAGAGCCAGTAAACAAAGAACGAAAACGCGAGTAAAACCGCGAAGTATTTAGACAAAAAAGCCGCGCCTAGCATAACCCCCGATAAAATATATGATAAATAAGAGTCCGTTCGCAACGCTTTGTATAAAAACAGCGCGGAGAGAAACGAGCATATTAGAAGCGGCGCATCGGTTGTGATCAGAACATTGAGCATATTGAGCGGCGAAAGGATAAACAGCAACGCGATCAGCGCGGCTTTTTTCTCGTCTAAAGCGCGAAAACAATAAAAGATCAAAACGCCTATAAGCGTACTGAAAATAATCGGCGGCAATCTAACAACCGCTTCGGACGAGCCAAACAATTGCATAAACCACAACACGAAACCAACCATCGGCGGATGATCGTAATATCCGTAATCGGGATAACGACCCCATAGCGCAAAATACGCTTCGTCGCTAGTCATTGGTATCCATGCCGCCAAGACGAATTTAACCGCTAGGCTAACGCCAACGGCAATCCAAAACGATCGTTCGCCGTTTGCTTTAATATACTCGATCATTCACGCTCCCTTTTCCGCTTCGGCGGGTTTTATTTGATTTAAGAGCGCAAGCATAGCGCAAGTTCGTTTTTGCTTTATGCGATAATAACGCCATGATTATCGACACGCACGTTCATTTAGATCGCCGCGATTACGACGACGACCTTGACGACGCGATCGCGCGCGCCGAAGCGATCGGCGTTCAGGGGTTTATCGTTCCCGCCGCCGATCCCAAAGATTTGCCAAAAGCCCGCGCAATCGCTTTGTCGCGTCCCAACGTTTTTTTCGCGGCGGGCGCGCATCCGCATCATGCCGACGAATTTAACGAAAGCGCGATCAAAAGCGTTTTGGACGATCCAAAATGCGTAGCGATCGGCGAGTGCGGGCTGGATTATTTTCGTCTGCCAAAAGATCCCGAAAAAGCGGAGGCGATCAAAGCGACGCAAAACGAGGTTTTCAAGCGCCACATAGCGATCGCAAACGATCGCAAACTGCCGCTAATCGTCCATATCCGCGACGCCGCGATCGACGCTTTGGACGCGCTGCAATCGGCTGAAACGGGCGGCGTTTTGCACTGCTTTACGGGCGATGAGCGGCTTTTGGGTTTAGGCGAGCGCGGTTTTTATTTTGGAATCGGCGGCGTTTTAACGTTCGCCAACGCAAAAGAGCTGGAAAGCGCTGTCGTTCGCACACCTTTAGAGCAAATCGTGCTGGAAACCGACGCGCCGTATCTCGCGCCCGTTCCGCACAGAGGCAGGCGCAATGAGAGCGCTTTTTTGGAGTTTGTCGTCCAAAAACTCGCGGAAATTAAGGCTTTGCCGACCGAAACAATCATCCGTGAAACCACGCGAAACGCCGTCGATTGTTTTGGGCTTAAGCCCTTTTTAGGAAAAATTACTATCTAAATAACAACGAATATTCCAAAGGAGTTTTCAAAATGGGACAAGCGGTTGAAATTACGACTGAAACTTTCGACGAAGCAATCAAAGAGGGCGTGAGCCTAGTCGACTTCTGGGCGCCTTGGTGCGGTCCGTGCCGAATGGTCGCGCCGACGGTTGAGGATTTGGCGAAAGCCTACGAGGGCAAAGTCAGCGTTTGTAAGGTAAACGTGGATGAAAATCAGGAGTTAGCCTCCAGATTTGGCGTGCGGTCGATTCCTACGATCCTCTTTTTCAAAAACGGCGCGCAGGTAGATAGCGTGGTTGGTCTTCAGCCAAAACAGAAGTTTGAAGAAAAACTCGACGCGCTTATAGCCGCTTAAACGCCGCGCAATCAAGAGGGTTTGAGCGTGCGGCGCGGCGGCGCGTTTCGTTTGAGAGGAGCGATGTTCTCCTCGTTTTTCGTCGCCGCTTTGGCGGCGGCGTGTTTCGTCTATTACAATTACAAGTTCTCGCGCTTTAACTTTATCGACTTTAGCGAGCAGGTATTTTACACGGGAGACGGCGATCTGTTTTTTCCTAGCGAAGACGCCTATATTCTTCTGATCTACAGCGATCCGCAAGAGGACGCGAAGTCAATAGTAAAGCGCGTGAAAAACGTGAAAAATCTGCCGATTCTCGCCCTCGATCTCGCTCAGGGACGCAAACCTAGCGAAAACGGCATAATCTACATGACGGCTGGAATCAATACGCTCCTGCGCGTCGTGCATAGATTTAACGTAACCAAATCGCCAAGCGTTCTGCTACTGCAACGGCAAAAAGGCGCGCTATACAAACAAGGAACGCTAATAGAGATTCTCTAGCGGCGCTTTGCTATGATTTCGGTTTTACGAACAAAGGAATTATTATGTTGGATTTAGCTATTGTTGGCGGCGGACCAGCGGGGCTGTGCGCCGGTTTATACGCCGCCAGAGGCGGAGTGAAAAACGTCGTTTTATTCGAGCCTAATATGCCCGGCGGTCAGATTACGCAATCGAGCGAAATAGAAAACTATCCGGGTCAGTTTGAGGTCGTAAGCGGTTTGGAGTTAATGCAAAACTGGTTGCCGCAAGCGCAAAAATTCGGCTTGAAACACGAAGCGGAAGAGATCGCAAGCGTGGCAAAAAACGCGAACGGCTCTTTCAAGCTAACAAGCGCTGGCGCCAAAACAATCGAGGCGAAAGCGGTCGTTTTCGCTACGGGATCGGTTCCCAAAAAGGCGGGATTTGAAGGCGAAGACGAATTTTTCGGACGCGGCGTGAGCGTGTGCGCCACGTGCGACGGCTTTTTTTACAGGGGCAAAGAGGTCGCGGTGATAGGCGGCGGCGACGCGGCTTTGGAAGAGGCGATCTATCTGGCTAAAACCTGCAAAAAAGTCTATCTGATTCATCGCAGAGAGGGTTTTCGCGCCGCGCCCGCGACGATCGAGCGCGTAAAGGCGGAGCCGAATCTGGAGCTTGTGCTAAACGCCAAACCCGTCAAAATACTAGGCGACGCGCAAAGCGGCGTAACGGGTTTGAAAGTCGCCGTCGAATCCAAAGGCGAAAGGGACATAAACGCGCCGGGCGTTTTTGTTTTCGTGGGCAGAAGCGTGAAAAACGAGCCGCTTAAAACCGCCGAAGGCGGCTTTATCTGCGCGACAAACGACAAAGGCGAAGTTTTAGTCGATCTCAAAATGCAAACCGACGTCGAAGGGCTTTTCGCCGCGGGCGACATTCGCGCCGATTCGCCCAAACAAGTGGTTTGCGCCGCTTCGGACGGCGCGATCGCGGCTTTAAGCGCGATTGACTACCTTGAACGCGAGAGGCGCTAAATATGGCGCGTTTTGGCATATACGGCGCAAACGGGCGAATGGGCAGGTTGCTGTCGACCTGTCTTTCGCAACACGCCGAGCATACGTTATCGAGCGTTTTCGTCCGCAAGGAGCTTGACTTTGCTTTGCCGCCGCAAACGCTTGTAACCAACGATTTGCGCGCCTTTCTAAACGAAGCGGAAGTCGCGGTGGATTTCACCTCGCCAAGCGGTACCGAAGCGTTGCTTGAAGCCGCGCTAAACGGCAAATCGCCTCCGCTTGTCGTCGGCGCTACGGGGCTTGATTCGCACCAGCAAAATCTGCTCAAACAAGCCGCCGAAAAAACGCCCATACTCTACGCGACGAATATGTCGCTAGGGATCGCGCTTTTGGACAATCTGGTTTATACCGCCGCGAAAGCGCTAAAAGATTTTGACGTGGAGATCGTCGATATACACCACAACCGCAAGAAAGACGCGCCAAGCGGCACCGCTCTTAGCCTAGCTTCCAGCGCGGCTAAAGCGCGCGAAGTCGAGCTTGACAAAGCGATGGTAAGCGGGCGCAACGGCGCGATCGGCGAGCGCTCAAAAGATGAAATCGGCGTGTTTAGTCTGCGCGGAGGCGATCTTGTCGGCGAACATACGGTCGGCTTTTACGGCGAGGGCGAATATATTCGGTTACAACACGTCGCCACGAGCCGTTCCACGTTTGCGATCGGCGCGATCAAAGCCGGCGCGTGGCTTATCGGACGCCCAAACGGGCTATATTCGATCAGGGACTACTTCCAACTATAAAGGGAGACTTTCTTGTGCGATCTTAAAGAAAAATGCGCCGTCGTCGGCGTTTTCGGCGTTGAAAGCGCGGCTAAAATCGCCTATCTTGGCTTATACGCTATGCAACATCGCGGTCAAGAGGCTACGGGCATATCGGTTAGCAACGGCAAAAAGATCTCAACGATCAAAGATCGCGGACTGGTTTCGATGGTTTACGACGAACAGGCGCTAGGCAGATTAAGCGGCGAAAGCGCGATCGGACACAACCGCTACTCCACGGCGGGCGAAGATTCCATTCTCGACGCGCAGCCTATTTTCGCCCGTTACTCGCTTGGCGAAATAGCGATCGCGCACAACGGCAATTTTCCAAACGGGCTTGAAGTGCGCGATAAACTCATTGAAAACGGCGCGATCTTTAGCGGCTCTATGGACACAGAAAATCTTATTCATCTGATCGCGCAAAGCAAAGCGTCGCGTTTGCGTCTTAGAATCCTCGATGCGCTAAAACAGGTCAACGGCGCGTATTCGCTGCTTTTTCTAAGCCGCGCCAAACTATTCGCCGCCCGCGATCCGCAAGGTTTTCGCCCGCTTTCAATCGCCAAAATCGGCGACGGATATATGATCGCGAGCGAAACGTGCGCCTTTGATTTAGCGGGCGCGAAATTTATCCGCGACATTGAGCCGGGCGAAATGGTCGCCTTTGAAAAGGGCAAAGAACCCGAATCGATCAGATTTGCCGAAAGCAAGCCGAAACACTGTATTTTCGAGCATGTTTACTTTGCGAGACCCGATAGTTTTCTATGCGGCGAAAGCGTTTACGCGGTACGCAAAGAGCTTGGCAGACAGCTATGGCGCGAAGATCTGATCGACGCGGATATGGTTATTCCCGTTCCAGATTCCAGCATTCCGCACGCGATCGGCTACGCGCAAGAAAGCGGACTGCCGTTTGAGCTTGGCATTATCCGCAATCACTACGTCGGCAGGACTTTTATAGAGCCGCTTCAGGAAATCCGCGATCTCAAAGTCAAACGCAAACTTAGCCCGATCAAAGAGCTTATTAACGGCAAACGACTTGTCGTTGTCGACGACAGCATTGTGCGCGGCACGACCAGCCGCAAGATCGTCTCCTTGCTCAAAGAGTGCGGCGCGAAAGAAACGCATATGCGAATCGCCTCGCCCGCCATAACTTTTCCCTGTTTTTACGGCATAGACACGCCTCATCAAAGCGAGTTAATCAGCTACAAAATGACGTCCGATGAAATTTGCGCCTATCTCAAAGCCGATTCCCTGCGCTTTTTGTCGATCGACGCGCTTAAAAGAGCGGTGCATGATCACAACGATTTTTGTCTTAGCTGTTTTGACGGGCGGTATTTTCACTAACGATGAGAGTTTTGCCCACATTCGGGCGGTATTTGCGGCGGCGCTTTGGTTTTGCCGTACGCAAAATTCCGCTGTCGATTCCCGCTTTTACATGCCCAAATATAGACGGCAAATACGGGCGCGGCGGCTGCTCTTACTGCGTCAACGAATCCTTTAGCCCAAATCTGATTAAGAGTTCCGAAACGATCGATTTAGATCGCAGATTAACGGCGCTGCGGACGCAATATCGCGCAACGGCGCAAACGTTTCGCGCGCTTGGTTTCAAAGGATTTTTAGCCTATTTTCAATCTTTTTCCAATACCTACGCGCCGATCGAAACGCTTCGCGCTTTGCACGATTGCGCGTTAAGCCAAAAAGATTGCATTGGCGTTAGCGTTGGCACGAGAGCCGACTGCATAGACGAAGCGACGCTAAGTTATTTAAGCGATCTAAACAAACGAACGCATCTATGGGTTGAAATTGGCGCGCAAAGCTCGCATAACCAAACGCTAAAAGCGATCAATCGGCGCGAAAATTTTGAAACCGTAGCGCAGACAATCGCCAAATTAAAATCGCGCGATATACGAGTTTGCGCTCATTTGATTTTTGGTTTGCCGAACGAAACGGACGAGATGATCTTTCAAACGATCGATCGCGTGGCGGCGCTTAACATTGACGCGATAAAAATACATCCGCTATATATCGTACAAAACGCCGCGATCACCAAAAGCGATATAGAGCCGTTATCGCTTGAAAGATATTTGGATCTGTTAATAAACGCGATCAAACGGCTGCCCGAAAATATCATATATCAGCGTATCAGCGCGGGCGTAGACAACGAAACGTTAATCGCGCCGAAATGGTGCAAAAATAAAAACTACGCTATGAGCGCCATACGCAAACGTTTATCGCAAGACGGCTTCATTTACTAACCTCTTTTTTCGCCGCTCCCGCGCCATCCTCCCGTCATTCCGCGCGTAGTCGCGGAACGACAAAAGAGCGCGAAAATACGCGGAAACGGCGAAAATGGACGGAAGCTAAAATTACTTTAAGTAAAGTTCTACTATTATCAAGCGATTGAAATTAC
>JAISMA010000086.1 GCA_031276985.1 Helicobacteraceae bacterium
TCGCCTAAACGGTAATAAGCAAGTCCGCGATTATTATAAAGCTCCGCAATCGCTTTTTGGTATTCATCGTTATTTTGCGATAAATAGCGCCAGCAATGCCGTTAAATAAACCAATATAAGAATAAATTTTATCTTTTTCATTCGCCGCTTACTATTGCGCGATTGTTTGCCGTTTTCTAAAATTTCCAATAACGTATCGTCGCCTAAATCATGCGCTTTTTGCGCGTCTTTTGCCGCGTTTTCATAGTCGCCTAGATTAGCGTAAGCAATTCCGCGATTACCATAGGCATCCGCGCAATTTGGGTCGATTTCAAGCGCTTGGTTGTAATCGGCAAGCGCTTTATCTATATCGTTTAATTGGTCGTAATTATTTCCGCGACAAATATAAGCGTCTATATAGTTTGGATCGATTTCAAGCGCTTGGTTGAAATCCGCGATCGCGCGTTCGTAATCTTCTAAGCCGCTATAAGCGTTTCCGCGATTGTAATAAGCCGCCGCATAGTTCGGATCTAGCTTGATCGCTTGCGTGAAATCCGCAATTGCTTGTTTATGTTTACCTAAATTATCGTAAGCAAATCCGCGATTGTTATAAGCCAATACGTCTTTTGGATCGAGCGCGATTGCTTGCGTGAAATCGGCGATCGCTTTGCTTTTTTCGCCTAAACTATAATAAGCGCCTCCGCGATTACAATAAACCATTGAAAAGTTTGGATCGATTTTGATCGATTGGTTATAATCGGCGATCGCTTGGTTTTTATCGCCTAGATCGTCGTAAGCGGTTCCGCGATTGAAGTAAGCCTTCGCGTCGTTCGGATCGAGCGCGATCGCTTGCGTAAAATCCGCAATCGCCCGTCCGAAATCGCCTTGACGCGCCGCCGCTAAACCGCGATCGAGCGCTTCTTTCGCGTTGATCGCTTCATCGTGATTTATCAAACCCATTTCTATCGTTTCCGTTAGTTGCGTTTTAAGCCGCGATCTTACATCGATTAACCTTAATTTTTTCATAATAATCAAGCGATTGTTACGCGCGTTTAAGTTTATTTTGTTATAATGCGTTAAAGTTAATTAGGAGGTTGCAATGACAAAGACTTTTTCGCTTGCGCCTGATTTGATTGATCGGATCGCAACGCTTGCCAACGATCTAGGCAAAAAACAGAGCCAAATCATCAAAGAGGCAATCGAGGAATACGCCGAAATGATAGAGGACTACGCAATCGTGAAGCGACTAGATCGCGACGCGGAAGCGCTTGAGCGCGGCGAGCTAAAAACCGTATCGCTAGACGAAATGATCAGGGACGCGAATGCGCGACTTGCGGCTACCGTTAAAGGTTGAGATTACGCCGTCGGCGCAAAAACAGTTGAATAAGCTTGATGCAAGCGACGAAGTTGCGATCTTGAACAAGATTAAACGGTTTGGAGAAACGGGTCGCCCGTCGCCAAAACCGCTTACGGGGTCGTTGAAAGGTCTGCATCGTCTGCGACTTGACGATCGTCGCGTAATTGTAAAGTTTTTAAGCGACATCGCCTATGCGATTGAAGTCGGAAATCACGACAAGGTATATCGCAAAGAACGTTAAAAAGCCGCTTGCAACAACAAGCGGACAAAACGAAACAAGAAGAAATAATTGAAGCAAAACCCCTTATTTCTGCGCGGAATTACAGCGCGACAAACCTTAAATGAGCCTTTTGATTTTGGGCGTTAATTTGCGGAAATCGGAAGAAAACTAACCTATAATAATTTTCTTGACGCCATTATTTAATGGATATACTTTTTCTATAGGGGTTAAGTATTTTGCTTGTTCTGTTTTTTTCTCTAAAATTAAGGAATGTATATGTTTGCAATGTTCAGTTATATCGTCAATTTGAGTTATCCATTCAGAGACGTATTTTTTTATTGCGACGCCTCCTAACCCTATCTGTATTGATTTGTAATTTAAATTGTTGAGAAATAAATCTTTTTCAGGATCCCACTGAATGCGTACAGGCGTACTGTTTAATTTTTCTTTCCAACTTTCATATGATTTATATATGTATTCATTATAAGTAGATAGGCAGGAATTCTCTAAAGCCCATTCAAAACCTTTTCTTTTTATTTTAATTGCAAGAATATGCTCTTGTCCTTCTTTTTGTCCCCAACCAGAACGATACATCATCCACAAGAACGATGGCTTTATCCAAGTCATTCTTTCCATTTTGAAAGGATTTACAAAAGTCTGGGCTTTCAAAGAAGGCAGCGCTATTTCTTTTCTGTATGCCTGATAAACCGTTATCGTTTGCGCGTCATATACCGCTCTTATTTCTCTTTCTTGCATTACAAGAAACCTTTAAGGTATGCGATCGCTTGCGTGAAATCGTCGATCGCTTCGGTTTGCTTTGGCGAATTAGCTTTCATTCGGCTAAGTTTCTCGGTTAGGTTTTCATATACTCTTTGACGTATTGCGCGCCCGATACCGTCGTCATCGCAACCGCGAGCCAGAGCAAAACGTCGCCCACGTAAGGAAACCAATCGACTATCAGCGCGACGCATGCGGCGATCTGCGCGCCCGTTTTCCATTTGCCAAGATTGGACGCGGACACCGCTTTGCCCTCCGCCGCCGCTACGACGCGAAGCCCCGTGATGAAAAACTCGCGCCCCAAAATGATGAAAACCGCCCACGCGTTGGCGCGATTCGTGATCGCCAGCGCCAAAAACGCCGAGAGCATAAGCAGTTTATCGGCGAGCGGATCTAGGATTGAGCCTAGTTTGGTGGCTTGATTAAAGAGCCGCGCAATCATGCCGTCGAAAAAATCGGTGATCGCCGCGAAAACAAACAACAGCCCCGCGAAGTAATCCAGCCACGTAGCATGAACGCCGTCAAACAGCCCGCGATTTACAAGTAGCAAAAAAATGAGCGGCGCGGCGAGAATCCGCGCCCAAGCTAGTAGGTTCGGTATATTCATTAGGTAAAAGAGCTGCCTCCGTCGACGATAATCGTTTGCGCGTTGATCCAATAGCTGTCTTTGGAACACAAAAAGAGCGCGCCTCCCGCCAGATCGCCCGCCTGTCCCATTCTGCCAAGCGGCGTTCTTGCGATCGTCGCCGCTTTCATCTCCTCGTAGTTTGGAAATTTACGCAATGCGTCGGTGTCGATCGGTCCGCCCGAAAGCGCGTTGACGCGAATGTTTTTGCTTGCCAACTCGAAGGCGGCGTATTTGACCATAATCTCCAGCGCCGCTTTGCTTGTGCCGTGTCCCGCGTAGTTTTCGGTATGCACGAGATTGCCCGTAGAGCTAATCGCCACGATCGCGCCGCCGCCGCTTTTTTCCATGCGTTTTGCGGCTTCCTGCGCGCCGATCACGAAAGCAAGCACCGTCGCCGTGTAGATGTTGTTTAATCCCTTTGGCTTCAGGCGCATAAACGGCGCGAAACCGCCCACGACGGGTCGCCCCGAAATGATCGCGTTGGAGATAAAGAAATCTACCGTCTCAAAATCGGCGTCGATTGCCTCAAAAACGCCTTTGTATGTTTCGGGTTCAAGAATGTCGAGTTTGTAATATCGCGCCTTGATCTTGTACGTTTGCTCAAACTCGGCGGCGATCGCTTTTGCTTCGTCTTCATTGCTGTTGTAAGTGAAGGCGATATTCGCCCCGTTTTGCGCGAATTTCGTGATGATCGCCCTGCCAATGCCGCGCGTGCCGCCGCTCAAAACCAGCGTTTTTCCCTTAAACTCCGACATCAAAAACCCTTTACCTCGTAATTTTGTAGCGTCTTTTCCAGCTGCGCCATCGTTTCGACGCTAGGCGCGACAAGCGGCAGGCGATATTCCAGCGTCTCAAGCAAGCCGCTTAGGTACATTGCGGCTTTGATCGGGATTGGATTGCTCTCCAAAAACAGCGCTTTGTTGATCGGATAGAGTTTATCGCTTAGCGCCTTTGCCGCCGCGAAGTCGCCTTTAAGCGCGCTATCGACGCACGCGCTAACAAGATCGGGAAGCAGATTGCCCGTAACGCTGATCGCGCCCTTGCCGCCGTTTGCCATGATCGGAAAGTTGATCGCGTCGTCGCCGCTGATCACCGCGAAGGCAGGACGCGCCGCGCCGATTGCGATCGCGCGTTCCATGCTTCCTGTCGCCTCTTTGATTCCGACGATGTTTTTCGCCTCGTCCGCTAAACGACAAACCGTCTGCGGCAGAATATCCGCGCCCGTGCGCGAAGGGACGTTGTATAAAATCACCGAAACGTCAACCGACTTCGCAATCGCCATGTAGTGCTGATACAAGCCCTCTTGCGTGGGTTTGTTGTAGTACGGAGTAATGCACAAAATAGCGTCCGCGCCCGCTTTCGCGGCGAATTTCGCCAGATCGACGGCTTCCTGCGTGGAGTTGCTTCCCGCGCCCGCCACGACTTTCGCGCCCAGACTTTTACGCGCGGCAATCGCGGCTTCTATGCACTCCTTGTGTTCGGCGTGGCTTAACGTGGCGCTTTCGCCCGTCGTTCCCGCGACGACCACGCCCGTTGCGCCGAGCGCGATCTGACGGCGGATTAGCTTTTCGTATTGGCTGAAATCGACTTTGCCGTTTTTGAACGGCGTAATTATGGCGGTGATAAGTCCTTCGATCATCTACTTGCTCCTTAATATAATCGTGATCGAGCGATCGGCGTCCAGATAGTTCGCCGCCGCCGTTTGCACCGCTTTTGGCTTCAGTTTTTCAATCGACTCTTCGTAGCTTAAAAGCGGCTTTAAGTCGCCGCGTGAAAGATAATCGCCAAATATGCGCGCAAGCGAATCGCTACCTTCAAGCGATCGGATAAACTCGCTTCGCGCCAAAACCTTGATTTTGTCGATCTCTTTTTGCGTCGGCGGCTTCGTTTTGGTCGCGGCGATCGCGGACAAGATCTCTTTTTCCACGCGTTCGGCTTTGACGTTTGGATTACAGATAGCGGCTACGATAAACAACCCTGGATCGCTTAATTCCATAGTATAAGAGCTTATGGAATTAACCAGCCGCAACTCATCGACCAGCTTTTCTTGCAAACGCGAGCTTTGACCTTCGCCCAATAAACTCGCGAGCGCGTTTAGCGCGGGCATATCCGCGTGATCGTAAGCGGGTATTTTCCACGCGATCATTAGCATTTCGACTTCGCTTTCTTTGATCAAAACCGATCGTCTCGCGCCGCGCTGAACGGGTTCGGTTACGGCGACGTTTTTGATCGCGCCGCTATTTTTGATCGCGCCAAAACGTTTTTTCGCAAGCGCGAAAAACTCCTCCGCGTCAAAGTCGCCCGCCGCCAGCAAAACGGCGTTTTGCGGCTGATACCACGCCTCGTGAAACGCCCGTATATCGTCGATTGTCCAGCTTTCTATGTCGCCCATAAAGCCGATCGGCGTCCAGTGATAGGGGTGATATTGGTAAGCGAGGTTAAACAATTCAAAGTACATCGCGCCAAACGGCGAATTTTCCGTGCGCCAGCGGCGCTCTTCGGCGACGACGTTGCGTTCGGGCTGAAACTCTTCGTCTTTGAGATTTAAGTTTGCCATAAGCTCGGCTAACAGCTCCAGACTTTTGTCCGTGTTTTGCGACGCGCTTTTGATGAAATAGTGCGTGTAATCAAAGCCCGTAGAGGCGTTGGTAACGCCGCCGTAACTTTTGACGACGCGATCAAACTCGCCCGCCGCCAGATTTTTGGAGCTTTTGAAGTTCATATGCTCTAGCATGTGCGCGATCCCGCTTTTGCCCATAACCTCGTTGCGACTGCCGACTTTGTAGAACAGATCGACGCTGACGACGCCGCTGCCGTTTTTCGTCTCGATCGCCGCTACGGTAAGATTGTTTTCCAGCGTTTGAATCTTTATGTTGGGCAGACTGCTTGCCATTAATGCTCCTGTCAAAATCGTAAATATCGCCGCGAATCTCATAACGCGCTCCCGATCGCTTCGCTCACGCGATCAAACCCTTCGGCGCGCAACTTTTCGGCTACGCCGTCGTTTATCGTTTTGGCGAAAGCCGCGCCGCCGTAGATAAATCCCGTGAAAACCTGAACGAGACTCGCGCCAAGTTTGATTCTAAGCCACGCCTCGTTTGCGTCCATAATTCCGCCGCTTGCGATCAGCGTCGTTTTGCCAAACAGCTCGGCGGCGATCGCCTTGAAAAACTCGCGGGATTTTTCGGTTAGCGCCGCGCCGCTTAATCCGCCGCCGTTTGCTTCGCTCCCATTGATAAGCGAATAATCGCTTGTGGTGTTTGCGGCGACGATCCCGCTCGCGCCGTTTTCTATCGCCGCGATTGCGGTCGCTATCGCCGTTTTTGGCTCAAGATCGGGCGCGATCTTTAGCAAGATCGGCTTTTGCGTCGCCTCCCGCGCCATTGCGAAAAGATCGCGGACAAACGCTTCGCTTTGCAGATCGCGCAGATTGGGCGTGTTGGGCGAAGAGAGATTAAACACGACGTAATCGGCGCTTTCTTGCGCCTGTTTTACGCCCGCGAGGTAATCGTCGATCGCGTTTTCGTTCGGCGTCGTTTTGTTTTTGCCAAGATTTACGCCGATCGGAACGACAAACGGCGTTAGCGCTTTTACGCGCTTCAAAACCGCCTCCAGCCCGTCGTTATTAAAGCCCATCGCGTTTTGTAGCGATCTGTGCGCCGCGTGCCGCCACAAGCGCGGTTTCGCGTTGCCGCTTTGGGCTTTTGGCGTGATCGTACCGACCTCGATAAAGCCGAAGCCAAGCGCCGCAAGCGGTCTGATCATCGTCGCGTTTTTGTCAAATCCCGCCGCGATTCCGCACGGATTATGAAACGTCAAACCAAAAACCGTCTGCTCAAGCGACGGATCGCATGCGGCAAAACGCGAGGCGATCGCGCCTA
>JAISMA010000129.1 GCA_031276985.1 Helicobacteraceae bacterium
GTATGACGAGGAGGGAGGCAGGGTTTTACGCGACGCAATCGTTTAAGAAGTAGCGATCGCCGCAAGAATTTTTAAAAGCCGATCAATTCGCCGCGCTTTCGCGCTTATCCGCAAAACAACGTTAGACGCGATAAGTTTTGCGCTAAAACCACGCAATTGCGACATTCCTAAGCGCCATAAACGCTTCCGCGCGCTTTTCAGACGCGAATGTTGCGAATGTTTTGCGCTAAAACCATGCGGACGCAGACTCTAAGCGCCGCAGAAACGCTTCCGCGCGCTTCTAAGCATCCGTTCTATGCTTGCATGCGCTATTGACGCACTCAAATATCGCCTTGCCCCTAAGCTCCCGTTTTGCCATAGGATAGCCGCATTCGTCGCACTTGCGCTCCGTCGGCGCGTATTTTGCTATGAAGTCGCATTTTGGGTAATTGGAGCAGCCGTAAAAAGCGCCGCGTTTGCTCATGCGCTTGCGAATGACTCCGCCGCATTTTGGGCATGGAACGGCGATCGTCTCCTGTTGCTTGTCGCCGCCTTCAATCGGACGGGTGTTCTTGCATTTCGGATACGCCGAACAAGCCATAAACGCGCCGTTTCGCCCGTTTCTAATCACCATCGGCGCGCCGCACTTCTCGCACTTTTGATCCGTCTCTTGCGGCGGTTTTTTCTCGTCGTCGTTCAGACTTTTGGAGTACTTGCATTTCGGATAGCTACCGCACGAAATAAACTCGCCAAAACGTCCCTTGCGCTTAACGAGTTGCGCGCCGCACATCGGGCAGGTTTCGTCCAACGCCTCTACGATCTTTTTGCTCTCGATTGCCGTCTTACCGCTTTTAACTTTAGACATAAACGGCTCGTAAAATTCGGCTAAAAGCGCCTGCCAATCTTTGTGCGCCTCCGCCACTTCGTCCAGCTCCTCTTCCATTTTGGCGGTAAATTCGGAATCGACAATCTCCGCAAAATGCTTCTCTAGCGTCTCCGTAACGCTAAAGGCGATCTCGCTCGCAAAAATCTGCTTCTTTTCTATCGTGATATATTTGCGATCTTCTAAGAGCGAAATGGTCGGCGCGTAGGTGCTTGGTCTGCCGATTCCCTTTTGTTCCAGAACCTTCACCAGCCCCGCCTCGCTATAGCGGCTTGGCGGCTCGGTAAAGCGCTGTTTTATCTCGATTTTTTCAAGTTTGATCGCATCGCCGCTTTTGAGTTTTGGCAACGTTTTGTCTTTTTCGTCGTCGCTTAGAACCTTGTAAAATCCGTCGAAAACAACCCGTCTTCCGCTCGCCCTAAACGCGCCGCTTTCGGATACGATCGTCGCCGAAGCGTTTTCCACGATCGCCTCGCTCATTTGCGTCGCCACAAATCGGTTATATATTAAGGTATAAAGGCGCAACTCGTCTTTGCTTAGATATTTGGCGGCGACGGACGGGCTAAACGCGAGATTTGTCGGGCGAATCGCCTCGTGCGCCTCCTGCGCGCCTTTTGATTTGCTTTTGTAAAAGCGCGTTTTGGGCGTTAAATATTTTTCGCCGTAATCGGCTTTAATCGCGGCTCTAAGCGCCTCGTTTGCTTCGGGCGCGATATTTAGGCTGTCCGTTCGCATATAGGTAATCGCGCCGCTAACGCCGTCGTCCGTTTGCGCGCCCTCGTATAGTTTCTGCGCCAAACTCATCGTTTTTTTCGGGTTGAAACCGAGTTTGGACGACGCGGTTTGCTGAAGCGAGCTTGTCATAAACGGCGGCGGCGGCGCGATCTTGCGCTCTTTTTTCTCGACGTCGCCAACGATGAAGCTCTCCTTTTCAAGCGTCGTTTTGATTTTCTGCGCCTGCGCCTCGTTTTTCACGCTCTGTTTTTCAATTTTTTCGCCCTGAAAACCAACCAGCTCCGCCTCGACGCCGTCCTCGAAAAACCCGCCTACGCTCCAAAACTCTTCGGGCTTAAACGCCTTAATCTCGCGCTCCCGATCGACGACGATCTTCAAAGCCGCGCTCTGAACTCTGCCCGCGCTCAAGCCTCGCTGTATCTTTTGCGACAAGAGCGGCGAAAGGTTGTAGCCCACAATGCGATCCAAAAGTCGTCTAGCCTGCTGCGCGTTCACCTTACGCATATCGATTGTGCGCGGATTTTCCAGCGAAGCCAAAATCGCGCTCTTTGTAACTTCGTGAAAAACTATGCGCGGCGTTTTGGCGGGATCGCATCCAAGCAACGCCGCCGCGTGATAGCCAATCGCCTCGCCCTCGCGATCTTCGTCGGTGGCGACGTATATTTGATCGGCTTGCTTGGCGAGGCTTTTCATCTCGTCGACCTGCTTTTTGCGATCGGCGCTCACCTCGTATTGCGGCTCAAACGCGCCGTCCTTGATCGTAATGCCCATAGTTTTTTTGGGCAGATCGCGAATATGCCCTTTGGAGGCAACCACTATATCTTTCGCTCCCAGAAAGCTTTTGATAGTCTTAGCTTTAGAGGGCGACTCAACAATAATCAATCGTTTCATATACAACCTGTCGGCGCTTTTTTTGCGAAAGTCTAGCTCAAAGCTATTAAAGAGTTTCGCCTAGCGACGATATATTAGACGTATTTTTATTAAACAAGGAGCATCAAATGCCGGGTTTTATCA
>JAISMA010000191.1 GCA_031276985.1 Helicobacteraceae bacterium
CCCCCCCCCCCCCCCCCGCAGGCGAGCGCGATAAATGATAAAAACGCGATACGAAAATATATCTATTTTCATTTTTTGCGCGGCGTATATTGTTTTCAGCCTCGTTTATTTTTATCTAATTCACGGTTTTAACGCTCAAATAATTGGAGATAGCGAGAATTACATCGATACGGCGGAGAATTTAGTCGAGCGCCTATTTTTTAGCGCGGATGGAATCAACGCGGATACAAATCGTACGCCGGGATATCCTCTATTTTTAGCGCTATTTTACGCGTTAGGCGGCAATAACGCGATTATAGCGGTTGTTCAAATTATTTTAGTAGCCGTTAAGTTTTTTGTCGTTTATAAAATTTTCGCTCTACTCAATGTTTCCGTTCGACTTTCTTTGCTGGGCGTATTTCTAATCGTCGCGTCTCTTACCTCTTTTGAGCTTCAGTTTGCGATTTTGACGGAAACGTTTTTCGGATTCTTGATTGTATTGTCTTTTTATTTCTTGCTTAGATTTATAAAACTTGGCGGACATTTTTATGATTTTGCGATCTATGCCGCTTTGTTTAATTACGCGCTGTTTGTCCGCCCTATACTCGTGTATTTCGCGGCGTTTTTGTGCGTTGCGTTTTTAGTTGCCGCGCTTCTAAAAAAGATCAAGTTTAGCGCTTTTTTTACATTTTTTATTATGTTTGCGCTATGTTACGGCGGCTGGATTACTCGCAACTATATTCAAACGGACGTAGCAAAATATTCGACTAACGCGGCGGGCGATCAGTATTTTGCTTGGATACTAGAATACGATTCCCTTGCCGACAAAGATCCTCGCGCCGCCGTCCGCGATATATTTAATGAAAAATATCCCTCTGAAACCATAGCGCATCTCAATCCCTCCCAAAAAGCGGCGTTACTTGGCGAAGTTGCCAAAGATTACATAAAACAACGCCCTATAGATTACATCGGGCAATGTTTTATGGGTTTATTCCGAGAGCTATTTGGTCCAACTGAAGTCGCTGGTCGCCAAATTGGTTTTTCATTAACGCGATCAATCGGAGTTTTTGGATTTATTTATATATTTTATCTGTGCGGAATTTACGCTTTATATTTGGCGGGAATCGCCGCGCAAAAATTTAAGCTCGATATAGCGCAAGTATATATTTTCATTCTAAGCGCGTATCTTCTTGTCGCGTCTGCTCCGCCCGGACACTCAAGATATAGAGATCCTTGGTGGCAACTGATCGTTATAGGCGCGATAGCGTTGGCTCCAATTGTAAAAGAGCGTTTTTTGGAGTTGAAAAATTTTATAAAAACGAAATGTTTTCAAAAAACTTTGTAAGCTATCTTATAGTTGGCGCGATTGTTACGCTTATTTACGGCGTTGTTCTAAGCGGTTTTGTAGAGCTTTTGCGTCTTAACCCGATTTCGGCTAACGCGCTGACTTTTGTAATTGTTAACGCTCTTTCGTATTTTCTGCAAAGTCGTTTTGTTTTCAAGCGGCAAATTTGCGTGCGGTCATATCTTAAATTTGTATGGTCGTATATTCTAACTTTTATATTAACCGTGATAATCGCGTCCGTCGTTGAATTATTTGGCGCGCATTATTTGATTGGTTATTTTATTATATCGGCGTTAATGCCGTTGCTTAATTTTATCGTATTGAAATTATGGGTGTTTAAGACAAATTGATATAATTCGCGGATATGAAAACCGAATTTAACTTTGCCGAATACGCCGACGCGTGCGTCAAATGCGCGAAATGCGTACCGGATTGCACGATTCATTCCGTCAGCCGCGACGAGACGACAAGCCCGCGCGGATTTATACATTTGATGGCGAATATGCAAGACGGCTCGCTTATGCTTGATAAAAATCTAAAGAAAATCTTTGAAACCTGTTTTTTGTGCGCCAATTGCGTAACGGTCTGCCCCAGCAAGATTCCAACCGATTTGCTAATCGAAAACGCCAGAGCGCAAAGCGTCGAAAAATACGGTCTGGCGTGGTTTAAGCGCGCGGTTTTTTTCCTGCTCAAACGCCGTTCTTTGCAAAACGTCGCCGCGAAATTCGCCTTCATTTTCAAATCGTGCGGTTTTGCTAAAACGCAAAACGGAATGCGCGCCAGATTCTCCATTCCAATGATGAAACGGGGGCGGCTGTTGCCGTCGATCGCCGAAAAAAGTTTCCTAAACGCCTATCCGGAGCGAATGAATTTCGGCGGCGAAAGGACGGCGGCGATCTTTATCGGCTGTTTGGCGAATTACGCTTACACAAGCGTGGGCGATTCGCTTCTTTATATTCTAAAAACGCTCAAAATCAACGCCTTTATCCCAAAAGATCAACTCTGTTGCGGCGCGCCAAGCTATTTCACGGGCGATACGAAATCGACCAAATGGCTAATCAAGTACAACGTCGAGTATTTCGAGTTGTTTATCGATTCAATCGAGGCGATTTTGATTCCCGAAGCGACTTGCTCCAATATGATTATCAACGATTGGCTTCACGTTATGCGCGACGAGCCTGAATGGATTGAGCGAATCAAGCGCATAGTAAATAAGAGTTTTATCGCCTCGCAATGGCTGCACGATAAGACCGATTTGTTGAGTCTAACGCCGAATTTGAGCCAAAAGATCGCAAGCGTTACCTATCACGATCCATGCCACGCGAAAAAAACGCTCGGCGTTTTCAAAGAGCCTCGCGCCCTCGTCGCCAAAAGCTACGAGATCAAGGAGATGAGCGCGCCGTCGCAATGTTGCGGTTTTGGCGGCGTTACGATCCAAAGCGAGCGATTCGCGCTGGCGCAAGCCGTCGGCAAGAACAAGGCGGCTATGATCGCAAACGCAAACGCGGCAATCGTTAGCGCGGAGTGTTCCGCCTGCCGCATGCAAATTTGCGACGCGCTTGAAAGCTACGGGGCGAAACAGACGTTTATGCACCCGCTGGAACTTGTCGCGCAGGCGCTTAAAGAGTACAAAACAGATGCTTGAAACTTGGCAAACTTTTTACGAGTGGCACGATCCCGTCATCTTTACGATCGGCGTGTTTTCGCTACGCTGGTACGGGCTCATGTACGTTACGGCGCTTGTCGCGGGCTACTTGTGGGGGCGACGGATGGTGCGGCTTGGGCGCTGGCGTCCGATGACTTTGGATCGCTTCGAGTCGCTTTTTATCTGGTTTGTAATCGGCGCGATTTTGGGCGCGAGAATCGGCTACGTTATTTTTTACGATCGCGCAAACGCCGCGTATCTTTTCTCGCATCCTTGGCAGATTTTCAATCCGTTTGCGGGCGATCAGATCGGCATAAGCGGCTTAAGCTATCACGGCGCGATCGCGGGCGTCGTCGTTTCGCTTCTTTTATTTGCCCGCCGTTATCGCTTCAAAGTCTGGTTTTTGTTTGATCTCGCGGCGGTTAGCGGATCGGCGGGATACGTTTTTGGGCGGATCGGCAACTTTTTGAACGCCGAGCTAATCGGACGCGAAACGACAATGCCGTGGGGCGTTTTGGCGGATGGCGTTTTGCGTCATCCAAGCGCGTTGTACGAGGCGTTTTTGGAAGGCGTCGTCATATTCGCGATCTTGACTTTTTTCTACCAAAAACGCAAATTCGACGGACAAATGGCGATGTTATACCTCGCGCTATACGCAATCGCCAGAATTATCGTCGAGTTTTTTCGCGCGCCCGATTCGCAACTCGGCTTTATCGCCTTTGGGCAAATCACTATGGGACAGGCGCTTTCATTGGCGATGTTAGCCGCCGCGTTAGCGACGTATTTTTATCTGCGGCATGCGTCTAACTCAAAGCGCGGATAACACGTTTACGCTTTTTAGCGAACGCTACCGCGAACACTACCACAGCATGCGCGAAGGCGCGTTAAGAGAGACGCTTGAAAAACATATTCGCCCCGCGTTTACATACGCGGCGCTTGGCGAGAAAATCCGCGTTTTGGATATATGTTTTGGTTTGGGTTACAACTCGCTGTGCGCGATCGCTAATTTCGGCGGAAAAATAGAGATTATCTCGCCCGAAATCGATCGCGATCTAATCGCGTATCTGCCGAATTTGCCATATCCAGAAGCGCTTGAGCCGTATCGCCAAATTATAAAGCAAATATCGGAAAACGGGCGTTTCAAAGACGATCGCGTTTCACTCGAAGTCGTTTTGGACGACGCGACGCGGCTGGTTCAAACGCAAATAGGCGAATTTGACGTAATTTTTCAAGATCCGTTTTCAATTCGCGCAAACGAGGAGTTGTGGAGCGAGCGCTTTTTTGCCGATCTTTATCGTTTGCTGAAGCCGTCGGGCGTTTTGACCACCTATTCGGCTTCGCACATCGTCAGGGCGAGAATGAAAAACGTCGGTTTTTTGATTTACGCGCATCCGTTCGCGGCGGATAGCGGACTTAGAAAAGGCACGATCGCAAGTAAAAACGCGCTTGATTTGCCGCCGCTTTAGTTTTTTGGATCGCCCGCGTTTGTTTATCGGCGAAAATTTATGCGCGATAAAACAAAAAATCTGTATGATCCGAATAGATTTTCGCGTTTAAGGACGTTTTTGCCAAAACGAGTCGAATTTATAGCGCTGTTGTTAATCAAAAAAGTCGCTTACGTCGCGCTTATGCTCTTTGCGATCTCCGTTTTAAGTTTTGTCGTCGTAAACGCCGCGCCAAATAACTTTTTCTACGGCGGCGATCTCAATCCAAATATGACCGCCGAAAATATCGAGCGGTTAAAGGCGGTTTACGGTCTGGATAAAGGCTTATCCGAACGCTATTTTTCGTGGCTCAAAGCGATTTTGCGGCTGGATTTTGGCATCTCGTTTGTCAACGGAAAACCTGTCGGGGACGAGATTGTAAATAGGCTTGGCGTTACGATGACGATCAGCTTAACCTCTATGGCGCTTACATTTGCGTTTTCGCTGTGGCTTGGAATTAAGGCGGGATTAAGCGGCGGCAAGTTTTTTGATCGTTTTTGCAAACAAGCGGCGCTTATCAGCTACGCCTTTCCGTCGTTTTATCTCGCGCTTTTATTGGTTATGGTTTTCTCGGTTTGGCTTGGCTGGTTTCCAATCGCGGGACTTGAAAGCGCGCAGGCAAAAAGCGGCGTTTGGCGCTACGCGGATATGGCTTGGCATTTGGCGCTTCCGATCGCGGTCGTGGTTTTGGGCGGTTTTGGAAGTTTAACGTTATATATTCGCGCCTTGACGGTCGAAATAGCTAAAAGCGATTATGTGTTTTACGCGCAAGCAAGAGGCTTAAAACAAAGCGTAATTATTCGCCGCTACATAATACCGAATCTTTACCCGCCGATCGTTACGATTTTGGGTTTATCATTACCGGGCGTAATAGGCGGTAGCGTGATATTAGAAAGCGTGTTTTCAATCAACGGAACGGGGCTTTTGTTTTATCAAAGCGCGTTAAGCCGCGACTATCCGACGATTATGGGCGTATTGATTATCGGCGCGTTTTTAACGCTACTTGGAAACATAATAGCCGATCTGGTTTTATTAAAGCTAAATCCATACTATCGCGCGGGGATCGCAAATGGTCGATAAAGTAAGATTGGAAAGCCTCACAAATCCGCGCTTTGTAGAGCCTTTACGAATGTTTTATTCCGAAGACGGCGTGGAAAAAAGCTGGGAGATGATAAAAGCGCACGATAGCGTCGCGGTTTTGATATATAACCGCGATCGTAACGCGTTCGTATTCGTTAAGCAATTTCGCCCCGCCGTATTTTTAAGAAACCGCGACGGATTTACCTATGAGCTGTGCGCGGGCATTTTGGATAAAGACAAATCAGAAGAGCTAATCGCAATCGAAGAGATCGAAGAAGAAACGGGATATAAAATATCATGCGATCGGCTCAAGAAAATTACTGCGTTTTACTCTTCGGTAGGTTTTGCGGGAAGCCGTCAAACGCTGTTTTTTGCCGAAGTGCGCGACTTAGATCGCGTATCTAACGGCGGCGGCGTAGATACTGAAAATATCGAAGTCGTGCATATACCTAGAGAAAAAATCGAAGCGTTTATACTCGACGAATCGCTTGTGAGAACAACGGGTTTGGCGTTTGCCGTTTCATGGTTTATAGAACGAGAAAGGAGCGAAAATGTTTAAGGATATTCTGCATAAAGAGCAGAAATTGATTATGGCGCAATTAGGCGTGTTTGCCTGCGTAATAACTTTGCTTTTGGCGGTTGGCGCGGTGGTGTATAGCAAAACGAGCATACACGATCGCGAAGAGGCTATAGAACAAAAGCATAGCATTACTAGCGGCTTTCGCAACCTTCAACAATCGGCGGAATAATTTGCCGCTTTGCGATAGTCGCCAAAACGACGAGCAAGAAAGCGTTGTGCCCGCCGTAAAAGCGGCGATCGCGACGCTTAAAGAGCAAAACGCGCCGATCGACTTCAAATCAGTCGCAAAATTATGCGGAGTTTCGCGCAAAACGCTATACGCTTCAAGCGAAGCAAAAAGGTTGATCATGTTTTATCGAAACGGCGGCGAAAACGATTTCTTTGCAAAGATCGCCGCTCTCGAAAACGAAAACAAACGACTTAAAAACATTTTACGCGCCGTTAGCGCCAGAATTAAAGCGCTTGAACTCGATCCTTAGATTGCCTTAAGACGAAAACTTTCGCCAAATCCGCCGCTTTTGCTCCCAAAGTTTCCGTGAATTTGTTTTATCGTTTTCGCGCTTTTCGCGGCAGATCGCAAACGCCAAAAATTAGCCGTCAATCACGGACAAAGCCAGCCGCAAATCTTCTAGCGCCTCTTTTTTGGCGCGTTGACTCGATCCTTAGATCGCCTTAAGACGAAAACTTTCGCTAAATCCGCCGCTTTTGCTCCCAAAGTTTCCGCGAATTTGTTTTATCGTTTTCGCGCTTTTCGCGGCAGATCGCAAACGCCAAAAATTAGCCGTCAATCACGGACAAAGCCAGCCGCAAATCTTCTAGCGCCTCTTTTTTGGCGCGTTGATTTGTCCGCAAATAGCCCAGCGAATAACTTGGAACGACCATAGCGCGCTCAAACGCGCACCGCCACAACCGCCCGCGCGCGGAGGCGATCGCGTCGTTCGTTTCGCAGAGCGCGTTAAAAGCCCGTTTGCCAAGCGCGATTATTACGCTTGGCTTTAGCCGTTCAAGCTCGGCGGCTAGATACTCTTTGCACGCGACAAAAGCCGCGTCCGCGCTCTCGCCAAACGAATGGCACTTGATCGCCGCCGTCAAATAAACGTCGTCCAAATCAAGATTCATAGCGCGTTCGATCATATTTTTGAGCATTTCGCCGGAATCGCCGCAAAACCATTCGCCGCTTTCGTCCTCGCGCGCGCTAGGCTCGTCCGTTACGATCATAATTCGCCTTTTCATCGCGCCCGTTCCCGTAAGCGCGCGGCGGCGGCGTTTAGACAGCTCGCACAAATGGCAGTTTGCAATCATCAAATCAAGCCGCTTTGGATCGCTCGGCAACTCTTCGCGCGGCGCAATCGGCTCGTCTTGAAAGTAGGCGACTCCAAATCTTTGAAGCCGATATAACTTTGAAAGCTGTTTAAGCAAGAATAAACGTCGTTGCATTGCGGCATTTTACACGTCGTTCCCTGCGCTTTTATTTGCAACGCTCGTCAATTGCGCCTTTGCGTAAAAAACGGCGGCAAACCCGATTAGAGCCTTCGCTGGTCCAGATTAAAACAAAATCAAGCGTTAAGCGAAAGAAGCGTGAAATTATAGAGTTCTGACTAAACCGAAAGCCGAACATATTGCCAAAAGCAAAAAGACCAATAAACCTTTGCCTTCGTTAAAGATCGCGCGGTTTTGGCAAAAAGGCTAATCTGTCAAGTTTTGGGTAGTTTTGAAAGTTAAGATTTGGCTAAAAATGGAATGCGAAGCGCGTTGGATAGAGGAGAATTGCGATTGACGTTGCGCGTTTAGTCGGAGAATATAATATGAATCATTTTTTGGATAGCCGCCTGCGCGGACATGACGGAAATGGCGAAAAGGAAGGCGGAATACGATTGGCGAGAGCGAGAGCGAAGGTTTTTGGCGTTTAACTATCGCTTGTCGTGATCGTAAAAGTAAATCCTTGTAATTAAGCAATCATTATATGTTCAATGACCGCGTATCAATCGTATGCGTCCTCGCTCTCAAAATAGATAGGCGTTTTTTCAACGCTTGGCTTTGTCGTAGTCGCAAGGGATGGGATCGTCGGCAATGGAGCGAATCGTTTTAGCGCTTCTTACCTTTTCTTGAAACAGATCGTCTACTTTGTCGCGTTGGCTAGTGTTAAGAACGGCTTTCTTAACAAGGTCAACTTCCATCCTGTCGATTCTTACGCTTTTCAGACTTATGCACTCCGAGGCTCGTAACTGATAGCTAAAAGTTTCGGCTACAACATTTTGGTCGGACGGCGACGTTACGAGTTTGCGTTGTATGACCTTGGCGTATTGCATTAAAGCCGCGCGCAACTCTTCTTGATCGGGTCTTGGAGCGTAGTTATAGATTGCGATCTCTACGTCGTCTCTTATGCCGTTGTTGTTGCTATCTATGCCTTCGATTGTGGCTTTGCCCGCTTCGCCCGGATCGGGCGGCAGGTTATAGGCGCTTTGAACGTTAAAGGGTTTAGCGTTAAACGCCGCTTGAGCTGTTTGCTCTTTCTCGCGATCGGAATCGCAAGGGATTGCTTCTGCGCCTTCGGCGCTGAATATATGTCCGCTTAACGCTTTGTTGTAGTTAAGATAGGCGCTTACTCGATCGTTGGTGTTTGCCACAAACCCCTGCACCCGCGTTAGTTGCGTTTTGCTTTCTAGCATATCGGGGCTTTTTTTAATTAAGCAGGGCACAGATCCCGCATCTTCTTTCCGAACTCTTAACGATTCATTCACGTCGTTTTTGCTTCCAGCTATGATAGCTTTCTGTATGCCCTTAGCAAATTGAACCATAGCCTGTCTTACTTCCTCTTGTTCCGGTTTGGGAGCGTAGTTGTAGATCGCGATCTCCACGTCGTCTCTAACGCCGTTTTTGTTGGAATCTATGCCTTCAAGCGTAGCTTTACCAGCGGATCCTGGATCGGGCGGTAGATCGGGAATGCCTCCGCCGCCACCGTTTTCGCCGTTTTCGCTAAAACTTTCGCTTTTGCTAAAGCCGTCGTTTTGGTTTTCGCAACTAATAAATACAAAGGTTAGCGCGAATAAATACGCTAACCATATAGCTATTTTCTTGATAATCCGTCCTTGTCGATTTATTTGCGTCGCAAATTAAAATTGACTATTGTAACTCTTTATCTCTATATTTGCAACGGCTTTGCTTTGGGTTTTGTCGGCGAA
>JAISMA010000228.1 GCA_031276985.1 Helicobacteraceae bacterium
ATTTCAGCGCGAGTTCCTCGGCGCTTTCCACGTTGTCCGAATCGGGCGTTATGCAATCAACGGGACAAACGGCGACGCATGCGGGTTCGTCGTAATGTCCCACGCACTCCGTACAAGAGTCAGGATCGATAACGTAGATCGGATCGCCCTCTTCAATCGCGCCGTTTGGACATTCGTCGAGGCATGCGTCGCAAGCGATACAATCTTCGGTGATGAGCAAAGACATATTTAATCCTTAGTCCTATATTCATTTGGCTTTTTACATAACCAATACTTAAAGAGCCGAAAAACGCTAGGCTTTTGCGCCCGATCGACGCCAATTCAAAGTCGCGGCGCTTGAACGCGCGCAAATTAGCGCCGCAGTCGGCAAAGCGAAGGCTTGCGTTAGGACAGATCGCCGATGATCGGATTTTGGCGGTTTTACGCGCCGACGATTTCGCAACGTAATCCCATATATCGTCATTCCCGCGTAGGCGAGTATCCAAATATAGCGTAGCGATGACAAGCCCTTGCGAAAAAGGTTTGAAACGCGATTGGCTTAACGCTAGATTCCAGCTTTAGCTGGCGTGATGGGAAAACGGCGCTAGGCGGATATGAGGTATGCGTAGACGATTATATAAAGCAAGCCGATCATTGTTTACTTGCTTTTGCGATCGGTCGCGTTATTAACGCTTTTATTTTTGCGAAAACCGACTTTTGCGTTATTTCTAAATGGCGGGGATTATTCGCGTAAAAAGCTCGCAAATCTGTTGGCTGAAACCAATCAAATGCGGGGAATAAACGTTGTGGTAAAAGTTGGGCAAAATTGGCGGGAAGGCAAGGGAATCGAACCCTCCTTGGAGATCGCCACCGATTCCAACAACGGGTTTGAAGCCCGCGACGCCCACCGGGAACGCATACCTTCCGCCCGACTTAACTGAAGTTGAACCAAAAAATAAGTATAACGGATTTAGAATTAACAAAATTTTTGCGACCAAAACAAGGAGAGCCAATGCCGTCGCTAAGAGAAATCCCAAAGGTCGATCGTTTAGGCGAACGCGACGAGTTGCGCGAAATTCCGCCAAAACTTAGATCAAAACTAATCCGTCAAGTTCTCGACGATATTCGCGCAAAGCTCCGCGACAAGCGCGAAGTTTCGTTTTGCGAGGATTCGATCGCCAAGTTGGTTTTGCGCCGTTTTGAATCGCTTTTTGTCCCCTCTTTGCGCCCTTTGATCAACGCGACGGGCGTCGTAGCGCACACCAATTTAGGGCGCAGTCCAATTTCGCAAGCGACGCTTGAGGAGATCGCCCCCGTTCTCACAAATTACGGCAATCTTGAATACGATCAGGAAGAAGGCAAGCGCGGCGATCGTTACGAGCGTTTGGAGCGGTTAATGCGCGAGGCTTTAGGCGCGGAAGCGACGCTGGTCGTCAATAACAACGCCGCCGCCGTTTTGTTGATTTTGAGCGCTTTTGCGCGCGACAAAGAGGCGATCGTCTCTCGCGGCGAATTGATTGAGATTGGCGGCGGCTTTCGCATACCCGATACAATGCGTTTAAGCGGCGCGATTTTGCGAGAGGTCGGCGCGACCAACATCACGCGCTTAAGCGATTATGAAAACGCGATTAATGAAAACACAAGCGTCATAATGAAAGCGCACAAATCCAATTTTTACGTCAAAGGTTTCACAAGCGAGGTCGATTACGGCGAGCTGATCGCTTTGGCGAGGTCAAGAAATTTGATCGATTATTTCGATCTTGGCGGCGGTCAGTTCGCGCAGCTTGGGCTTGGCGGCGAGCCGTTGCTAAGCGAGATCGCGGCGCTAAATCCGTCGCTGGTTAGCTTTAGCGGCGACAAACTTTTTGGCGCGGCGCAAGCGGGCGTTATAATTGGTAAAAAAACGCTTATAGACCAACTTAAGCAAAACCAATTATTGCGAGCGCTTCGCGTGGACAAATACGCGATCGCCGTTTTGGAGGCGACTTTGCGCCGATATTTGCTAGGGCGCGAGGACGAAATCCCGACGGTCAAGATGATTAAAACCGACGCGGAGGAGCTAACGCGCCGCGCAAAAAGGCTTCAAAAACTGCTTGCGGGCGTAAAAACTTCGATCGAGATCACCAAAAACTTCGCGGGCGCTGGCGCCGCGCCAAGCGAGGAGTTGATCGGCGTCGCGGTCGTTTTTGATCAAGACGTCAAAAATATGCAGGCGCGTTTGCGATCGCTTGGAGTCGTGGCGCGGGCGGAAAAAGAACGGCTCTATTTGGAGACGAGAACGATTTTTGAAAATCAACTGCCGCAAGTCGCGGCGGCGGTAAAAAAGGCGCTTGAATGAAACGGCTAATCGTGGGAACGGCGGGGCATATCGATCACGGGAAAACCGCGCTAATAAAGGCTTTGACGGGTTTCGACGGCGATCAAACCAAAGACGAAAAATCGCGCGGCATTACGCTTGATCTAAGTTTCTGCCACCTTGAGGAATCGGACGTTTCGATCTCCTTCGTCGATGCGCCCGGTCATGAAAAACTCGTGAAAAATATGATTGCCGCCGCTTTTGAGTTCGACGCGCTTTTGCTTGTTGTATCCGCCGACGACGGGGTCATGCCGCAAACGATCGAGCATTTGGCGATCGCGGATTTGCTGGGCGTTAAAAGCGCGATTGTCGCCGTTTCAAAGTCCGATAAAGTTTCAAAAGAGCGCGTAAACGAGGTCAAAAGACAGATCGGCGATTTGTTTAAGAAATGCTTAGAGATTAAGATCGCGCATATTATCCCCGTTTCAATTCATCAAGACGAAACGATCGCAGCGCTAAAAAACGCGCTTTTAAGCCTAGAGCCAATCGCCAGAAACGGCGGCGGTTTTTTTCGCTATTACTGCGATCGCGTATTCGTCTCAAAAGGGCGCGGCGTGGTGGTTACGGGCGCGGTTTTAGACGGCGAGGTCAAAGAAGGCGACAAAATAAGCGCCTGCGATCTGAACAAAGAGTTAAGCGTCCGCGCCGTGCAAACGCACAACAAGCCCGCGCAAAAGGCGATCTCGGGCGATCGCGCCGCGCTAAACGTCAAGGGCGCGGAACCGCGAGAGCTTTATCGCGGAGTTTTGCTGGCAAAAAAGGGGTATTTGCGAGGCTTCAACCGAATCGGCGCGTTTGTTCGCGCCGCCTGCGATCAAGAGCTAAAACACGACGAAACCGTTCAGTTTTTTATCGGCGCAAATCGATTCGAGGCGCGTTTGTTACTGCTTGATCGCGCTTCGCCAAACGGCGAATTTTACGCGGAAATCATCGCCGAGCGAGAGATTTTCGCGGTTTTTGGCGATCGGTTTGTCTTGCGAAACAGCGAAAACACGATCGGCGGCGGCGAGGTTTTGTTGCCGATTGGCGATCCGCTTAATAAAAAGCAAAAAACGCTTTTAATGAGCGTCCTTAAAGATCGCAAATTCGACGAAGCGTTTGCGATTTTGATCAAGGCGCACGGCAAAGGTTTCGGGTTGATTAGCTCCAATCAACGTTTCGCGCTCTCGCATGAAAACGCGCTTGAAATCGCCGAAACGCTAAAAGACGTTTTTGTCGATCGCGACGCTTTGGTAATCTACGATCTAAGCGCGCGCAAAGCGCTTCAAAACATCGCGCTGGAGATATTCGCCAAAAACCGCCGCGCTATGCTTTCCGCTCAAACGATCTCCGATCGCTTCAAGTGGGCGAGCAAGGCGTTTGTGCAAAGCGCGTTAGATCCGCTTGTCGATTCAGGCAAACTTAAGCTGGAAAATTCGCTTTATCGTCGCGTTGATTGCGACGTAACCGACGCGGCGGAATACGCGAAAGAGGCGATCTATTCGCAAATTGCGGCGGCTAATTTTTCGCCCGAAGCGCCGTATAACATTTACGACGCGCTTGATCTGGATAGATTTGAAGGCGACAAGGCGCTAAAAACGCTGACCAAGCAAGGAAAGGTAACGCGGCTTTCGCATAATCTATTCGTCGCTTCCGAGCGCTTGTCCGATATGATGCTGGCGTTAAGGACGCTGATTAAAGAGGCTGGTTACGCCGACGTTCAAAACGTTAAAGCGCGGTTTAATCTAAGCAGAAAATACGCCGTCGCCTATCTTGAGCGGCTGGATCAATTCGGCGACATTCGCCGCGACGACAATCGCCGTTACCTTGCCTGATCGCC
>JAISMA010000254.1 GCA_031276985.1 Helicobacteraceae bacterium
CCGTCGCTTACGACCGCGGCGCGTTGATGATACCAATCGACCGCCTCCAACTCCTCGATCGCGCTTGATAACACGCGATGAAAATCCTTAACGTCGTTTGGTAGATTTTCCTCTTGATAGGCGCTTGCCATAGCTGCCGCCTCCTTTTTTATAAAATGAACGGCTTTAAGGTATCAAAAAATAGCTTGAGAAGAAGCGCGATCGACGTTTTGACGCGATCGATCGCGCTTTTAAGATTAGCGTTTGGTTTGAGCGGCGACTTCGGCGGCGAAATCGTCGGATTTTTTCTCGATCCCCTCGCCTACTTCAAAACGGGCGAAAAAAACGATTTTGGCGCTCGCGCCTTGCGCTTTTGCCGCGTCGTTTAACGCCTGCGCGACGCTTTTTTTGTCGTCTTTGACAAAAGTCTGCCCTTCCAGCGTGTTGTCCTGAACGAACTTCTTGATCTTGCCCGGTACGATCTTTTCCAACATCGCTTCGGGTTTGCCCTCTTTTTTCAGCTGCTCGATCGCGATCTCGCGCTCTTTCGCGATCGCTTCGCTAGGAATCGCCGCCTCGTTGAGATATAGAGGTTTCATCGCCGTCGCGTGCATAGCTATGTCGCGGGCGAAATCCTCCAGCTTCGCGGCGGTTTCAATCGCCACGATCGCGCCGACGCGGGCGTTTGAATGCAAATAGCCGTTGACAACGCCGCCGCTTACCGCGTAATTGGCAAAGCGGCGAACGTCGATCTTTTCGCCAAGTTTGGCGATGGTTTCGGCGATTAGATCGGCGTAGCTTTTGGCGTTGATCGCGCCGTTTTTTAGATCGTCGATTGTTTTGGGATTTGCGCCGTGAACGTAGCCTACGACTTCAGTCGCAAAGGCTTTGAAGTTCTCGTTTTTCGCCACGAAATCGGTTTCGCAGTTGATTTCGACAAGCGTCGCTTTTTTATAATCGTCGCTTATTTTCAGCGCGATCGCGCCTTCGGCGGCTATTTTATCGGCGACTTTCGCGGCTTTGGACAAGCCGTTTTTGCGAAGCCAATCAGCCGCCGCGTCTATGTCGCCGTCCGTTGCGGTTAGCGCTTTTTTGCAATCTAGCAATCCCGCGTTACTCGCTTCGCGCAGACGTTTGATCAAATCGGGAGTAACAGCCGCCATTAGACGTTCTCCTCGCCGTCGATCGCGCCGTTCTCAATCGCGCCGCCTTCGATTGCGTTATCGTCGATCGGCGCTAGCGCTTCGTCTTTTTCGGCGTCTTCCAAAACCTCTTTTAACACGGCTTCGGAGTCGTCGTCTTGCGGCGCTTGGGCGATTGGTCTGCCGTCTTGCGCGGCAAGCTCTTTGCCTTCGATTGCGGAGTTTGCCATTTCGACGCAAAAAAGCTCGATTGCGCGGATTGCGTCGTCGTTGCCCGGAATTGGATAGTCGATCAGATCGGGATCGCAGTTGGTGTCCAGCGGCGCGACAATTGGAATGCCTAGCCGTCTAGCTTCGGCGACGGCAATCTTTTCTTTCATCGCGTCAAGCACAAACACGAGATCGGGCAGCGTTTTCATATAGCGAATGCCGCCTAGATATTTTTCAAGTTTTTCGCGCTGTCTTTCGATGAGCAGCGCCTCTTTTTTGGTGAGCAGCTCAATTTTGCCGCTACTTTTAAGATCTTCAATCACTTCCAGCTTGCGGATTGATTGGCGGATCGTTTTGTAGTTGGTGAGCATTCCGCCAAGCCAGCGATTGTTCACGTAAGGCATTCCGCAGCGCTCGGCTTCTCGCGCTATGATCGCGCTCGCCTGCTTTTTCGTGCCGACGAACAAAATCGTTTTGCCTTCGACTACGGCGTCGCGCACCACGTTTGCCGTGTAGCGGAAATAACGCAGAGTTTTCTGCAGGTCGATGATGTAGATGTTCTTGCGAACGCCGAAGATGAATTTTTTCATCTTTGGATTCCAGCGGCGAGTTTGGTGTCCAAAATGCACGCCGCATTCGAGTAGATCTTTCATGGTTACCATGAAGTTATCCTTTGAAAAATTTGGTTTAGCCTCGGCGTCCGTTAGTTTTCTTGCGAAAACAACCAATAAAAGGACTGACGCCTGTGAAATAAAAGGCGCGGGTTTATACCACAATCGCCCTTAAATCCGCGCAATCGTCCCCGCGATTGCGGTTTTTAGCCGCTTTTTTGCTATCCTTACGGCGAAAAAAGGAGCAAAAATATGAGCGAAATTCATGCGTTTTTTAGGCGCGAGGAGCGTTACGAGGGCTTGCAGTTTGTCTACGGCGGAGACGAAACCCTGAAGCAAAAAATCCTTGACGCGATTGAAGCGCTCAAGCAAGAAAGCGCGCTTGAGCCAAACGTAATGGAAAATTGCGACGCGAAAGAGCCTGAAAAATGCGCGGTGTATCTGGAATTTGACGACGATTACGATCGCGAGGGCGGAGCGTTCTTTGAAAAACTTCTTGACAAATTAAATATAAAAAAGTGCGATTAGCTCTTTACAAATCCCAAAAAAAAGTTAAAATACGCTGAAAATCGCATTAGGAGGGTGTAACGGATATGAACAGCAAGTCGAGTTTAGATCGCGAGCTGACTATCTATCTCGAGAAGAAATACAGCAAGGTGTTTTTGTCGCCCGAAGAGGTTGAGCGCGAAACGCTGGTCAATCCAAATATTGTTCCGAGTACGTCGGATAAGCATAATACTTGGCTGTTAAGAGACGTGGTAGAGTTTTTGAACCGCCCGTTTTATCCAAAAGAAATCCGCCAAATGGGGCGCAGAGAGAAAAAGGCGTATGTGATCCGCGCTACGACCGAGACGCTTAGGGGTTTTTGGAACAAAACTAACCCTAGCGAGAGTCCGATCGTTATGGAAGAGGCTTCGCTCAATACCGCGCAAGAAGCCGCTTAAATCGTTCGCCCATCACGGCGGGGTCGATCAGCGTTCGCGCCCTGCCGATTTCTTTTTTGTACGCTTCAAATCCCGCTTTTTCCTGATAAATCGCCAATAATTCGTCCA
>JAISMA010000008.1 GCA_031276985.1 Helicobacteraceae bacterium
TCTCTCTCTCTCTCTCTCTCTCTCTCTCGACGCTCGCGCGGATTACACCCTTGTCATTTGACGTTTGATCGTTATTATGAACATTCACCGCTTTCTCCTAATTTATGAAATTTGCGCAATCTTAGCGACTCAGACTTAAAAATCGTAACTGTTATTTAGCAAACAGCCGCGCTACTAATTTTCATAGGCGTTTAATCTTATATCCCTCTTTGCGCAAAAGCTCCAAAACACCCTTATCACCCCCTAGATGAAGCGCGCCAATCGCGACAAAAATCGGTAGTTTAGGATTGATATGCGTTTTTAGTCGTTGCAAAAAACGCTGGTTGCGTTTGAATATCAGTTTTTCGTTAAATTCGTCGATCGTCTCTTGAGAAGCAATCTGATCAATACGTGTTTTTAGATACCACTTCAACATACGATCGGCGTTGCCATCTAAAAACACTTCGCGCAATTCATTTATGTAGCGTTTCATCTCTGTCTTGTCAATAAGCAGGTAATCCTCCAACAACTCTAGTTGCGCCTTTGCAGAAATAGAAGTCATCGCTTCGATCTGTTCATCGGCGCTTTCAAGACCAACAATTGTAATTTTTTGAGCGTGTTTTTCCAACATGGATTCAACTCCGTAGGCGGGCAAAATTCCTTCATCTATATAATCAAACACCGACAACAGCGAACCTATGTACCATGCGGGCATACGATCCATATATGGCATAAGCGTAATCGCAGGGTATTTTTTAATAATCATGTTGAAAAGACGATCGCCTATTTGATCTTTAAGGCATGGCGTATCGCATATAAATCGCAATGGATCAATACTATTTAATTCGCTTGGCGCAAGCTCTAAAACCAGTGTAGTCGATGTTTTTAAGGCTGTAATAATTTTATCGTTGAATCTATCGGCGGGTTTGCCTAAATGCATAGAACCTAAAAGATATATTTTTACGCCGTTTTTTTCTGCCAGATAAAATGGATAACGCGCCAATGTTTCTACGCTTGTCTTGGCGGTTACACTAGGCGCAAACAGGCAAAACACCACAAACAAAAACGATAAAACTCTTCCAAAACACATCATCTTTGTCCTTTTAAGCGCTCGTAAGCTGTTTTAAGATTTGCAAAAACGCCGCGCAGTATATCACATATCGACGTTTTGCCGTGTATCAACCAGCGGCGCGTCATCGTTTGGCTTATATTCGCTAAAATCCGCGTTCAAAGGAGAGGCTATGAGCAACGTTTTGATAATCGGCGCGGGCGGCGTGGGACGCGTGGTCGCCCACAAATGCGCGATGAACGCCGCGACGTTCGGCGACATTACGCTTGCGAGCAGAACCAAATCCAAATGCGACGCGATCGCTTTGGAAATCAAGCAAAAATGGGGCGTTTCGATCAAAACAGCCGCGATCGACGCGGACGACAAAACGGCGTTAATCAAACTGATCGCCGCCGAAAAAGCCAAGATCGTTTTGAATATCGCGTTGCCGTATCAGGATTTAACGATTATGGACGCGTGCGCCGCCGCAAAAGTCGATTATCTGGATACCGCAAATTACGAAAGTCCGGAACTAGCGAAATTTGAGTACAAAGAGCAGTGGGCGCGGTTCGATCTTTTCAAAAACGCGGGCGCGACGGCGCTGCTTGGCAGCGGGTTTGATCCGGGCGTTACAAACGCGTTTTCGGCGTACGCTTTGAAACATTATTTTGACGAAATTTATTACTTAGATATTTTGGATTGCAACGCGGGCGATCACGGTTATCCGTTTGCCACAAATTTCAACCCTGAAATCAATTTGCGAGAAGTAAGCGCAAAAGGGCGATATTGGGAAAACGGCAAATGGATAGAAACCGATCCGCTTAGCGTTAAGATCGTATGGGATTATCCGGAAGTCGGCGAAAAAGACAGTTATCTTTTGTATCACGAAGAGCTTGAAAGTCTCGTAAAAAATATCAAAGGACTGAAACGGGCGCGGTTTTTTATGACCTTTGGACAGAGTTATTTAACGCATATGAGATGTCTTGAAAACGTGGGCATGCTAGGGATTAAACCCGTCGATCATAAAGGCGCGCAAATCGTTCCGATCGAGTTTTTGAAAACGCTTCTGCCCGATCCCGCGACGCTTGGCGCGCGCACCAAAGGAAAAACAAATATCGGCTGCGTTTTTGAAGGCGTAAAAAACGGCAAAAAACGCAAAGTATACATATATAACGTCTGCGATCACGAGGCGTGTTACCGCGAAGTTTTTTCGCAAGCGGTAAGTTATACTACGGGCGTTCCCGCTATGATTGGCGCGAAGCTGATATTAGAAGGCAAATGGAAAAAAGCGGGCGTATGGAATATGGAAAATTTCGATCCCGATCCGTTTATGGACGAGCTAAATAAACAGGGGCTTCCGTATAACGTTATAGAGATAAACGATTAAGGAAAAACGACATGAAACAAACGACGGCGATTAAACCTTCAAGCGCTTGGCGCGAAGCGAAAATCGAGAAAGATTTTGGCGGCAATATGATTACGCGAATATCGAAAGATTGGGCGCTGATCGCGGCTGGAACGCCAAGCGATTACAACGCGATGACCGCTTCGTGGGGTCTAATTGGCTATCTGTGGGAAAAGCCCGTCGCCGTTTGCTTTGTGCGCCCGCAAAGATTTACGCGATCGTTTACGGACAAAAGCGATCATTTTACGCTTGTTTTTTTTGATAAAACTATAAAAACAAGAGTACATAAAATATTTGGCAACGAATCGGGCAAAGATATAGACAAAGCCGCTAAAGCCGCCGTAACGCCGATCGTTTTTGACGAAGGCGCGATCGGTTTTGATGAGGCGATTGAAACGATCGTATGCAAGAAAATCTATTTTGACGATTTTGATCCCAAAAACTTTTTAGATCCGTCGATCGCAAAGCTATATAACGGCGATTATCACCGCTTTTACATTGGCGAGATCGTTAAATTTTACGAGAAAAAATGAACGTAAGCCCCGCATATGTTTTAGAAGAGCGCAAGCTCCTAAAAAATTTAGAGCTTTTAGATCGCGTTCAGAAAGAAAGCGGCGCAAAAATACTTGTCGCGCTTAAGGGCTACGCGCTATGGGAGAGCTTTAAGCTAATCGGCGAATATCTATGCGGCGCGGCGGCAAGCGGGCTTTACGAAGCGAAGCTGGCTAGAGAGGAGATGAATAAAGAAGTTCATACTTTTTGCCCCGCGATCACCGATGAAACAATCGAGGAAATCGCCGCGTTAAGCGATCATTTAATCTTTAATTCATTTAATCATTTAGCCATGTTTGAAACCAAAGCGAAAAATGTAAATCCAAAACTGCAAATCGGCGTTAGGATCAATCCAAAATATAGCGAAGTAAAACCCGATATATATAACCCGTGCGTCGCCAATTCGCGGCTTGGAGTTACGCCCGAAAATTTTGACGAATCATATTTAGATAAACTCGACGGATTGCATTTTCATACGCATTGCGAACAAAACAGCGACGCGCTTGAGCGAACGCTGGAGCGCTTCGAGGCGCGTTTTGGCAAATATCTAAGTCGTATGAAATGGGTTAATATGGGCGGCGGTCATCATATAACTAAAGAGGGTTACGACGTTCAAAAGCTGATCGATTTAGTCAAACGTTTTAGCGATCGTTACGCGACGCAGGTTTATCTGGAGCCGGGCGAGGCGATCGGATGGCAAACGGGTTATTTGCAATGTAGCGTTGCGGATATTGTTGAAAACGGCATGCAAATTGCGATTTTGGATGTTTCGGCGGCGGCGCACATGCCCGATTGTTTGGAAGCGCCATATCGTCCCGACGTACGCGACGCCGCCATTCCGAACGAAAAAAAGTATACATATCGACTTGGCGGATCGACTTGTCTAGCGGGCGACGTTATAGGCGATTATAGCTTCGATCGCGAGTTAAAAATCGGCGATCGGATCATTTTTGAAGATATGATTCACTATACTATGGTGAAAACTAATATGTTCAACGGCGCGGCGCTTCCGTCTATCGTTAAAATCGATCTAAACGGCGCTACTCAAATCGTTAAGCGATTTGGTTACGAAGATTACAAAAATCGCCTTTCATAAAGGACAAAAAATGCAAAAAGACGAGTTAAAATCGGAGCTAGAAAACGTCAGATCGCTTTTAGACGAGCTTGAAGAAGCGCTAAAAAACGTTAGCGACGAAGAAGAGCGACTGATAAAAGAGTTGGATAGAAGCAAAGCCGCGTTAGAAGAGACGGATAAGTTAAAAGAGCGCATAGAAAGGCTGTTGAAAGACGAATGACAACGATAGAAAAAAACGGCGCGCGCGCAAAAAAGATCGCGATTGTCGCGTGCTTTTTGATCGCGTTTTTCGCGCTGTTAATTTGGGTTTATTCTCGCGGACTTAGCAATCCGATTAAACCGCTTGAAGATCCAAACGCCGCGCCGCAAGCGCTTGAAAGCGCTTTTTTGCGCTGGTTTCGCGGAGAAAACGACGAGTTATTTGTTACGTTTCAGCTCACAAATCATACCGACGCCTTTATCGGCAGAATCGAAATAACATGCGTCGCTTATTACGCCAACGATCAAGAGGCGCAAAAGTACGAGCAAAAGCTAAACGTATCGTTAATGCCGGGCGAAGCTAGAATGCTAAACCGATCATATATCGGAGCGCTAGATCCGCTTGCGCAGAAGGTAAATTGCAGAGTAGAAAGGCGAGAGTAGATGAGACATTACAACCCTAAAAAATCACAGAGCATAAAGATCGTTTTTGCGATCGTTTTGCTTGCGGCGATCGCGTTATTTATCGCGTTTTCTCCAACGTTTGAGCGAAACGCGCCGGGGATTAAAACCCCGGTTTCGCTTTATTGGAATCCAAGTACGCCGTTAAAAATTCATTTTTCCGACGACCGCGCGCTTAAAAGTTACGACGTAAAACTAACGTTTGACGGCGAAGAGATCGCGCTTGCGCAAGGCGACGCAAACAATGCGAAATCGCTGGAAATTGAAGCGAAATATCCGCCCGACAAACCGACGCCAAAAGATCGCGTCGTATTAAGCGCGCGCGCCGTGGATTCCAGCTTTTGGAACTTTTTTTGCGGTAATGAAGCCGAAATCAAAATCGAGCTTATCGTCGATCGCGAAGCGCCTATCGTTAACATCGTGGCTAACTCTTATTCTATCGCTTCAGGCGGTAGCGCGTTAGCGATTTTTGAGGCAAGAGACAGCGCTCTTAGCGAAGTTAAAGTCGTAACAAAAAGCGGTCGAGTTTTTGTCGTTTCGCAGTATTACAAACCGCAGTACTACGCCGCTTTAATCGCGCGCGATATAGACGATCGCGATTTTCTCGCTTTCGCCGTCGCAACCGATTTGGCGGGCAACCAAAACCGCGTTCGTATTCCGCTCTATCTAAAAGACGTGCGTTATAAAGAATCGTCAATCGAGCTTACCAAAAACTTTTTGGAAGGCAAAATAGACGATCTTAATTTCCGTTATAACTCTCGCGCAAACGACGAAAATTTAACGGCGCTTGATCGTTTTATCTTTGTTAATGAAACGTTAAGAAAAAATAGTTTTGACCTTATCGAGCAGTACACAAGTCCTAGCAAATTACCGCCGATTGATAGTTTTGAAATAAGCGCGTTTACTCCCCTGCCGCGATCGAAACTTGTGGCTGGTTTTGGCGAACGGCGCGTTTATAAGTTAAGCGGAAAAAAGGTGAGCGAATCGTATCATTTAGGCGTTGATTTAGCGAGCGTAAAAGAAGCGGCGGTATTCGCTTCAAACGAGGGCGCGACGGTGTTTGCCGCGGATAACGGCGTTTATGGAAATATGCCGATTGTTCATCATGGACTTGGGCTATTTACGCTTTACGGACATTGCACAAATCTGCATATAGCGCAAGGCGATAGCGTCGCTAAAAACAAGCAAATCGCTACGACTGGCGTTACGGGATTCGCGTTTGGCGATCATACGCATTTCGAGGCGCGGGTACAGGGCGTTGCGGTAAC
>JAISMA010000012.1 GCA_031276985.1 Helicobacteraceae bacterium
GGCGGCGTTAGAGGATTTCGCGCTGTCCCTTGCTGTTTTGCTCGCTTAAAACGCCCGTTTTTTGCAACTGCTCCACAATCCGCGCCGCGCGGTTATAGCCAATCTGCAAACGCCTTTGAATGTAGCTAATGGAGCTTTTGCGCTCGTTAAGCACGATCTGTTTTGCCTCCTCGTACATATCGTCAAGCGGCTCGTTCGGATCGATTTCGCCGCCGCTCGCGCCGCCTTCGAGATCGCCGCCTTCGACCAAAAAGCTGTTGTCGTATTCGGGCGCGCGTTGCGCTTTGAGAAATTCCACGATGTTTTCAATCTCTTTTTCAGAGCTAAACGGCGCGTGAAGCCGCACCAAACCCACGCTTCCGGGCGGCGTAAATAGCATATCGCCGCGCCCTAGCAAACTCTCCGCGCCCTGCGTGTCCAATATGACTTTGGAGTCGATTTTGCTACCGACGCGATAGCTTATTCGGCTTGGCAGATTGGCTTTGATTAGTCCCGTGATCACGTCGACGCTTGGGCGCTGCGTCGCCACGATTAAATGTATGCCGCTTGCCCGCGCCATTTGCGCCAGCCTCGCGATCGACACTTCCACGTCTCTGCCGCCGCTCATCATCAAATCCGCAAGCTCGTCGATTACCACGACGATATACGGAAGCGGCTCGAATTTGCTTTCGATCGCCTTTTGGTTGTAGCTTTCGATGTTTTTGGTTTTGGTTTTGCTCATCAGCGCGTAGCGCCGCTCCATTTCGGCGACCATATTGGACAGCGCGGCGATCGCCTGCTTCGGCTTGGTGATTACGGGCGTTAGCAGATGAGGAATATCGTTGTAAACGCTAAATTCAAGCATTTTCGGATCGACCATTAACAGCCGCAAACTATCGGGCGAATTGCGATACAAAAGCGATAAAATCATCGCGTTAATGCCGACGCTTTTGCCGCTACCCGTCGTTCCCGCAATCAACAAATGCGGCAGTTTTTTCAGATCGGTTACAAACGGATTGCCCACAATATCTTTGCCAAGCGCGATCGTAAGCGGACTCGCCGCCGACGTAAAAATCGACGACGATAAAACTTCGCGCAAATAGATCGTTTCATAGGTTTTGTTCGGTATTTCAATCCCGACCACGTCTTTGCCCGGTATCGGCGCTTGAATGCGGATCGTCTGCGCGCGCAAAGCCATAGCGATGTCGTTTTCAAGGCTGATGACTCGCGAAACTTTTACGTGCGCGGCGGGCTTGAACTCGAAAGTGGTTACGACGGGACCCGTATAGGTGCGCGTTACGTCGCCCTCAATCTTGAACATACGCAACTTTTCCAGCAAATCGGCGATCTTCGCGTCGATTTCGCTCTCGTTGACTTCGTTGTGTTTTGGCGGCATATTGACCAAAAAATCTAGCGACGGCAACACGAAATCTTTCGGTTTCGCCCGCTCGCCTTTTTCTACTTGATCAAGCAGTCGCTTGTTTTCCTCAAGCTCTCTAACCAGCCTGCCGCGAGGTTTTGGCGACTGCGTTTCGGAGCTTTTTTGATAGCTGTCGTCAAAAAAATCGTCGTCGTCGTCAAACATTGGCGGCGCGTTTTTGGCGCGTTTTGCCGACTCGTTTGCGTTTGGCGCGCTAGGCTCGAATCGCGGCAGATCGGCTAGGCTCGCGCGCTCTTTAGATCGCAAAGCCATATCCGCAAACGAATCTTTAGCCGCTTCTTTGAAGGTGCGCCAATGATCAAACAGTTTTGAGTTTGGAAACTTGCGCGCCAAAAACAAAAGCAGATCAAGAATGGTAACGTCAAACGCCAGCAGCCAGCCGTTTACGATCAGAAAAAAGCCGAAAACGCCCGCGCCGACGCTACCGATAATCGGGCGCATAGCTTCGCACAGCATAACGCCGACCGATCCCGCGTCAAAAAACAGCGCCTGAAATATCAGCCCGCCAAAGCCAAAGAGCAAAACCGCCGCAAACGTCTCTATAAATCTGCGCGCGGAGGAAAAACGCTTGTAACCGCGCCACGCCAGATATACGCCGACGGGCGGCGCGGCATAGACCAAAAAGCCAAACAGCTCTTCGCAAACTTCCGCAAGCTCTTTGCCGTAAACGCCTACTTTGGCGATAGAGCCGACATAAAGCGCGATCGCCACATAAACCCACAATCCAACGGATACAAAAAAATACGCTTCTCGTTTCACGCCCGCTCTTAAAGATAATTTACAAGACTCATGCTATGTATGCGGTTTAGCGTAGCCAAAAGCGCCTGATACGAGACGCTTAGTTGATTCATCTTAGCTACCGCCGCGCCCACATCCGCGTCGATCGCCTCCGATTTGAGCGTTTTTACGTTGAGCGTTAGCATCTCGCTTTTTTCGTACGTCAGTTGCAAAGAAGATCCGATAGAGCCTACGTTCGTATGCATTCTGTTGAGATGATCAAGCAGATGATCGATCGCGGAGATCGCGTTTTGTACGCCTATGTTTCTAGCTCCTTCGGCGCTGTTTCCGTCGGGGCGGGTCATTCCCATTTTTACGGCGGCGATCGCTTCGGAGAGTTGGTCGAAAAGATTAACTTTGGATTCGTCGATCGTCAGCGCGTTATTGGAAGCGAAGCTAAACGCGGGCGATTTATCCGCGTTAAGATCGATTTGCGCGTTTTGAAACAAGAAATCCACATGCGCCTGCGTCGTTCCAAGCGCCGCGTTATCGCGCAAAATCAGCCGTCCGTCGATAACTTCCGAGACAAAGCCGCCGTTTCCAACGCCGTCGCCAAAAGTATTGTCAATCGCCGTTTGCAGATCGGTTAGCGTATCGTTTTGATTTAGCGTTACGCTAACCGCCGCGCCGCTCGCGCTCGTTCCGCTTAAAACCAGCGCGCCCGAAAAACTAAAGCCGAATACCTCGCTTAACGGTTTATCCGCGCGCGTTTCGCTCAACGTCCAGCCCTGCTCGCCTTTTGCGCCGACGTATGTTTGCAAAATCGTTTTATCGGCGCTTAGAGCGTAATTATCAAAGCGATCGGTATCGGCGTCAAACAACGAAATCTGTATTTTGCTTTCGCTCGTCGTATTGTCCTTGACCGTGAAGCGCCCAAGCGCGTCCATAGAAACGCCAACGCTTTGTCGCGCGTTTTCCAGCGCGGCGCTGTACGCCTCGAACGATCCGTCGGCGGGCGTTTGTCCGCTTAAAACCACGCTCATAACGTTCATCAGCTGTTGATAGGTAACGCCTTTACGGGTTTCGTCGCGAATCTCCAGCCCGTCGCCGTATGGAGTTAGCGTTTGCGACTCGTAACCGCTCGCCGTCGTTAAAGCGCCGTTTTGATCGTACAGATCGTAGATCGCGCCAGCCGTCGGCTCTATGACTTGATAGGTCGAAAGCCTTCCGTTTGCGTCGGGAACGTCGCGCAGGGTAATCTCGACCAGCTTTCGCTCGCCGTTAATATCGTTTATTTCCAGATGAAGCCGTTTTTCGTCCAGCGCCTCGACGCCGCTTACCGCTTTTAGCTCGCTCGCGGCGTTTGCGTAAGAGCCGTCGGATCTTACGGTTTGCGATACGCTTGAAGTTAGCGTCGCGCCGCTTTTTTGAAACCGCGCGCGATCGTAAGCCAGCGCGTCCGAAGCGCTAAACGCCAAAACCTTTTCGCCAAGCGAGTTTTCCGCCGTTATGGTTACGGCGGTCAATTTTGACGGGACAAACGACTCAATCGACGCGCTTGGAGAAGAGGCGGCGTTGTCAAATACGGCGATTGTTCCGTTTTGAAAATCCACGTCGAAACTGCCGCCTAGATCGGCTTGAAGCGCGGTTTTAATTTCGCCAAGCATATCGGCGATTGTCGTAGCGTTGTTAACCGCGAAACTATGCGTAACGCCATTGACGCTAAAGCTGATTTGATCGACGTTTGCGCCCGCTACGCTTCTAATCGAGTCGTTTTTTACCGCGATCGCCTCGTTATCTTGCCTTCTTAGCGTACTGTCAAACCTGAAAAATCTTTGATCAAACGGATCTTGAGCGGAGGCGATCTTATCTTGCGTCCTCGCGTAAGCGTAACCGCTTTTGTTGAAGGCGTAAATATGCGCGTTTTCAATCTCGCCAAGCTCGCTAACGTCGCTCGCCTTAACGTCGCTCGCCGCGATATGCAGATCGCTAAACGTTAGCCCGCTTTTTATGTCTTTGATCTCTATGTTGCCTAGAAAATTCAGGCTGACCTCGACCGCTTGATAGGCGTTTGTGTTGCCCATTTCGCGCCCTACGCGATCAAGCAGATCTTGAACGCTCGCAGCGTTTGTCATCTCGATTCGCGCTTTGAAACTCTCGCCGTTTGGCTTAGAGCCGCGAATATAAAAATAGGTCGGCTTGCCGTCGTTCGGCTGTCCCACGAGATCGCGGATCGTATCGCTCGCGGTAATCGGAACGGGCGCGTCAAGCCCCATTGGATCGTCTTTGCTCATCACGGCGTGGTGCAAAAGCGTCTGGTTATATAGCTGCATATTTGTCGTGATACGCTTTGAATAGTCGCTATCCGTTCCATGAGCCAACGTCCAGCCGTCGATGTTATAAGCGATCTCTGCGCGATCTCCCGTTTGAACGCTAACGCGCCGATCGTTGCCGTAATAAGTTCCGTCGTCGCCGAATGGTTGTTGCTTCATATTGGTTCCGGAAAACAAAAAAACGCCGTTAATCGAAGTGTTAGCCGCGCTGCGAATGTTGAGCATAAGCGCTTCTAGATCGCTTGCCAAAGCCGCGTAACTCGCCGTGGAATGCACGTCGTTCGCCGCTTGAACCAGCTTGACTTTGAAGGTATCCAGCGACTTTTTCATGGATGCAATCGCCGTATCGGAGTTATCGGAATGCGATTTCGCCTTTTGCGCGTTGTCGGAAATTTGACCAAGCTCGTTTTGCTCGTTGATGAGCCTTAGCGCGTCCTGATAGATTGTCGTCTCTTCGTAGCCAAACTTGATCTTTAGCCCGCTTGTCATTTGATTGTTGACCTTCAAAAGCTCGCTTAGGCTTTTTTGCTGGTTGTAAATAAAGTTGCTATATATGTAAGAGCTGCTTACGCGCATAAAAACTCCTTTGGGTCGCTAAAAGCAATTTAAGTTCCTAACGAGATCGTCAAAAAACGTCGGCGGTTTAATTCAAAAAGTAACGCTATCATTGCGCGTTCATATTTCGCAAGAAAGAAACGACCATGAAAAAAGCTCTAATCGTCGCTATGATCGCGGCGACGGGATCGCAACTATTCGGCGCGGCGGATTCGGCGCAAAC
>JAISMA010000095.1 GCA_031276985.1 Helicobacteraceae bacterium
CCGCGACAAGAACGCTTATAAACCAATTGGCGCTAAGAAGTCCTAGCGTTGAAAGTATGTAGTTGAAATCGTGAAAACTATCGACGCCTAAAAACGATTTTGACGCGCTTAAACGCAAACCTTCATGGGCGGTGGAGATATACCACGCGGTATATTGCATGGAAAATCCCAAGAAAAAAAGCCCCATAAAATAACCGAAAATATTCCCTTGTTTTTTGGAGATGAAACCCAAAAGATAAGGAAAACCAAGCTGAAAAACCGTGCCGTTCGCGGCGGTGATAAACTCTGGACAACGCAATATATAACACACGCCGTGTCCCGCTTCGTGCACGATCATAAAAACGTTATTAACGACGAAATAAAAAAGCGTAAAAACGTGTTCTAAAAAGCCGTCGGGATAAATAACTTTTCGCTCGTAGGGCGCATAGACGGTAAAAAGCGCCATGAAAATTATCAAAATAACCGTTGTCGTCTTTTTTGCCGTCATTTGACCGCGATTTTACACAAACCAAACTAGCGGCGATCGCAAATAGGCTACAATTTGCGCCAAAGCGAAGCCAAAAGGAGCGCGTTTGAAAGCCACAAGCGAAGGCGCTAAACGATACGCCGCAAGGCACGCCAAACAAAAAGAGGCGTATTCGATTGTCGAGGATTTGGCGATTAGCTCGATTGGAATCGGCAGTTACGCGCCAGAGCCGTATTGGGAAGAGGCGTATAAATTCAGCTACGAAGAGGCGATCTTTACAGCGATCGCAAACGGAATCAATCACATCGACACCGCGATCAACTACCGTTTTAGGCAGAGCGAACGCGAAGTCGGCGCGGCGATCAAACGGGCGATCGATAGCGGCGCGGCAAAACGCGACGAGTTGTTTGTGGCGACGAAAGCGGGATTTTTGCCGCTAAATTATCCGTTTCCGCAAAATCCTTACGAGTGGATCGAAAGCGAGATCGTCAAAACGGGTTTGGCGACGAAAGACGAAATCGCGTGCGATCAGCACTGCCTTGCGCCAAAATTTCTGGAGCGAAGTTTGGAGTGGTCGCTGGAAAATCTAGGGCTGGAGGCGATCGACTGCCTTTACCTTCACAATCCCGAAACGCAGCTTGGCTACGCAAATTACGCGACGCTTTTAGAGCGCATAGAAGCGGCGTTCGCGCTGTTTGAATCGGCGGCGGCGGCGGGCAAAATCGGCTTTTACGGCGTGGCAAGCTGGAACGCTTTTTTGTGGGAGGAAAATCACGTCGAATACATTCGCTTAAACGATCTGGTCAAGATCGCGCGCAAAGTCGGCGGCGAAAAGCACCGATTTAAGTTTGTGCAACTGCCGTTTAATCTCGCCAAACCGCACGCTTATAATTACGTCAATCAGCCGCTTGACGACGGGCTTTACTATACGCCGATTCAAGCGGCGGCGCGGCTTGGATTGAACGCGATCGCAAGCTCGTCGCTGCTTCGCATGGCGCTGTTTAAGCGTCCGTTTTCGCCAAAGGCGGCGGCGGCGCTTGGCGGCGGTTTTGGATCGGCGGTTCAGTACGCGTTGCAGTTTGCCCGTAGCGCTCGGGGCGTGAAATCGGCGCTGTTTAGCTCGACAAACGCCGCGCACGTTCTGGAAAACCTGCTCGTTTTAGAGGCAGAAAAAACCGCCGTGAAAGATTACAATGCGCTTTTTGGTTTATAAATCTGGTTTGCGAGGAGTTTTCGGGTGGCAAAGGTAATGTTGAGAGAAAAGGGCGGGACGATCTATTTTTACGTCGCCAAAAAGGATATGGAGGAGACGATCAAGACGATCGAGTTTAACGACGACGATAAGTTTGGCGGCAAGGTAACGCTGGGCAACGGCGAGGAGTGGTTTATCGATCCCGCGCCCAAAAAACTGCCGCGCGAGGTCAACGCCAAGCGTTTGAGCGAGTAATCTCTCGTCGCCGCCCGCCGCCATTGTCGCCCGCCATTGGTTGTCGGCTTGCCGCAGTTAACTGTTTCGCTCGGTTCGCCGCGATTTGCGTTTGGTGATCGCTTGCTACGCGGCGTTTGTCGCTGTGTTGCCGCCCGCTACGCTTTTGTTCTTGATCGCAGATCGGCGTTTATCGCCGTTTGCGCCGCGTTATTGTCCGTCATTGGTTGTCGCCCGCCGTTGGTTGCCGATCGGCATTATCGCTTTACGCCAGAAAAACAGCGCTTTCCTTTTTAGACGAGTCATCTTGCGTCCCCTCTTTTACGCCCGTATCCTTGACTTTCGCGGAAGCCTCCGTTATAGTTTCGGAATGCGTTGAAGGGTGTGGCGCTGGTATCCCCGACGACCTGAGATCGTCGGCTAATCGCGCTCCCTTCAATGCTTCTCTGTTTGAATAGAAACTAATCGCCCTCTCGTTCGCCCTAGTAATCGATGTCATTTCCACGCGAAGCGATAGCTTGCGAAGCGAACGCAATCGCGGAGAGAGGCGGGAATCCAAAAGGGCATTCAAAGCTAAAAGAGTATCGCCATAACCGCAAGTATCATAAACGACAGCCGCTAGTTTTTACTAACGGCAGATCGGTCATTTCCGCGAAGGCGAGAATCCACTCTTGAGCTGAAAGGCAAAAGACAAGAAAGAGTTGCTTTGCGGCAAATAGCAAGAATAATCGAAGTTATCGTTGCCAAACGAAAACGTGGGTTTTGCGCGCGTTTAAGCGCCGATTAAGGTTTCCGTGTAGATCGCAAAGCCCGCGGCGCGCCCTTCGCCGCTTTCGTATCCGCCGCCCATCGCAATCTGCTTGCCGCCTAGCAAAAATCTAAAGTAAAGATCGTCGTAATACGCCATATCGGCGTAAAACAGCGGCGAAAGCGCCACGTTGTCGCGTCCTTTTGCCAGATCGCCCATCGCGATCAAGCGCGGCTTCAATTCGCTTGGCATAATCGCCAAAACCTCGTCGAGCGCTTTTGGATCGCACAGCTGCGCGAGCGGCTTGATCCACTTTTCGTCGCGCTCTAGCAGCTTGTGCAATTCGTGGCGCGTCAAAACCTCGCGGTCGATTCCAAGCAGCCGCTCAAGCGCGTTCAAAAGCGCGATCGATCCAATCTGAAGCGTCGCGCCCGAAACGCCCGCCGCGCTCAAAATCTCGTCGCACAGCGCGATCGCGCCTTTCAGATCGCTTTCTCCAATCGCCTCCGCGCCGATTTGATGAATCTCTCTCGTCGGATAGCGAAAAACGGGCTGAATGTAAAACCATTTGCGATGTTCCGTAGCGCGTCCTAGCCGCTTCAAAACAAGCCGAACCGCCTCCAGCGCGGAATCCGATCGCAAAAAAACCGATTCGTTGTTTTCGTCGCTGAAACGAATCGTCTCGTTTGTCGGCGATTGGTGATACGAAAACAGCGGCGTCGCGATCTCCTCAAATCCGCGCCGCGCAAAGATCGCGGCGGCGGCGCTTTCGATCTCGCGCTTCCTGCGCGCCTGATCGCCAAAAAACAGCCTGCTTCCCTTTGGAATCTCGTATTCGCCGATCATCGATAATACGTTTCCGTGAAGGCTCTATTCGCCGCGCCGTCGTATTTGCGCGATCCGATTTTGTCCATCGCCATTTCAAGCGCGTTCAAGCTCCACGCAAGCGCGTTTGGCTCTACAAAGCCCATATTGTTGAAGCGAAGCAGCGTGTCTTTGAGATCGTCCTGCCCGCCCGCGACATTGACAAGCGCCTCTTTTTTCATCCATTTGCGAAGGCTCGCCGCGTTTTGATGAAACACGCTCAACATACTTGGCGCGGCGACTTTCGGGTAGATTTGCGCGCCGATCGCCTTTAGCGCCGCTTCGCCCGCCGCCCGCCGTTTTAGCGTATCGGCGTAAAAACGCTCTTCGCCGATCTGATCAAGTCGCTCGAAAAACGCGTCCAAACCTTGAACGATCGTTGTCGTCGCCGTCCAAGCGGTCGTGTTTTTGCGCTGGTTTTTCAGCTCCGTCGCAAGGTTAAAATAAAAGCCCGTTCCGCCCGTAGCCTCGATGCGTTTAACCGCGCTTTCCGAAAGCCCGATCGCCGCAAGCCCTGGCGGAAGCATAAACGCCTTTTGACTTCCTGCGATCAGCGCGTCGATATGCGTCGCGTCGATGTTTTCCACGCCTACCGCCGTTATGCCGTCCGCCACGACGAATACATCGGGTCTAATCGCCTTCACCGCCGCCGCGATCGCTTCCGCGGGGTGGCGCAAACCGCCCGCGCTTTCGCAGATCTGAATAAACAGCGCGTCGATTTCAGGGTTGTTTTTCAGCGCGTTTTCCACGTCGGCTACCGAAGCGGGCGTATCCCAAGCGTATTTAAGCTCGATCGGGTTTTTGCCGTAAGCCGCCGCTATTTTGCTCCAGCGCTCGCCGAATTTGCCCGCGTTGATCGTCAGCGCGCGCTTGGCGCAAAAGTGCGTTAGCGCCGCTTCCATTGCGCCGCTGCCCGTGCTGGCAAGCAAAATAACCTCGCTTGATTTCATAAACGTTTTCAGGCGATTTCGCGCGCGCCCAAAGATCGCCTCGAATTCGGGCGTTCTGTGGTGAATGGTCTCATCCGCCATTGCGCGGCGCAAAAACTCTGGCGACGGGGTTGGTCCGGGCGTCATCAACAACATCAAATATCCTTGAAAAATAAGCGCAATTATACCCTCACGACCCTAGCGCCGAGTTTAGCCGCCAAAGGGCGAAAAAAGCGGCTTTGGCGTTTTGCCCGCCGCTTGCGAAGCCTTCGTCCGCTTTTGCTAAACGCGAAGGAGCGCGAAATCCAATGCCATTCAAACTACGCGATCGACTTGACGCGATCGCGTCGATAGGCTTTGACAAAACGCTCCCGC
>JAISMA010000146.1 GCA_031276985.1 Helicobacteraceae bacterium
GCGAATCAAACGATCGGCGACTTTTCGCTGAAATTCGGCTTCAATCCGATACTTTCGTGCAAAATCAACTACACAAGCGGCAAACAGACGTTTGGCTACGCTTTTTATTACGACGCGAATAGCCAAAAACTATCGGGTTTTCGCATTTTCGATTGACCCGCTCCTTCTTTTCGCAATCCCAAAAACCCGCGTCGCAAATTGCGTTAGACGAGCGCAAATAAAACATCGCGCTTACCGCGTTTATCTTTACTAATCAATCGCCAACGAGTATAAGGAAGCGCCAAACGTTTGAATAAATGCCGCGAATGCCTTTGCGCTTTAGAGTTTGACGGGGCATAAAGAAGCGTTAAATGGGTTAAACAAAGCCCGATCGCAACCGATTGTGCCTTCTTGTTGTTTTCGCGCTCCCCCCGTCATATCCGCACCCCTCCCGTCATTCTGCGCGAAGTCGCAGAATCTAAAAAAAGAAAGTTGAAACGTTTAAACTACGTTGAACGATCTATTTCGCCTTGCGTCATTCCCGCGCGAAACGATAGCTTCAGAAGGAAGCATATATCGCGAAGCAATGACAAGCGCGATCTTATTGCCAAGATTCAGGGAATGGATTCTGCGACTTCGCGTAGAATGACGAAGGGATGCGAGAATGACGGCATAAGTTGGATTTTCGCAAAACGGCGCTCGGAACGCTTTAGCCCGTTGTTTGCCTAGCTTGTCATACGCGCTAAGCGCTCGCCCGCGTCATTCTGCGCGAAATCGCAGAATCTAAGAATCTAAATTAGAAAACCATAAAACTCTACGATTAGCGATTGATCCGCGATTGTCTAAATATTGGATACCCGCTTTCCTTCGCGCCTTGCGCTTGTAAGCAAGCGAGCGCTTCGCAGGTATGACACAGGGCGAGATCGATCGCGTAATGCAACGTGAACGTTTCAGGAATGGATTCCGCGACTACGCGCAGAATGACAGGAAACAGTCGCTTCGCGAGTATGGCGGCATAGATTAAACTTTCGCAAAAATGGAAGCGTCAAGTAAGCTACGAAATGCCCGCATCCCCTCACGTCCTTCCGCGCTTTTTTCTCCGTCATTCTGCGCGAAGTCGCAGAATGACGAGAAGGGCGCGGAATGGTGAGCGAGGCGCAGGGCGGAAATCCAAAATAAAAAGTTAAAAGAGTTCTGAGATTGGCGACTGATCGGCGGTCGTCTTAAGCGCTGGATTTTGCGCCTTCCTACGCGCCTTGCGCTTGCAAACAAGCGAGCGCTTCGCGGGAATGACGCAAATGTTGGATTTAGCAAAAATGAAAGCGCCAATAACGTGACTGATCGCAAAAGCGTTAGGCAAAACCGCAATCCGTTAGCGATAAACTTATCGTGGCGCGTTAAGAGCGCTAACTACGCGACTAACGTCATTCTGCGCGTAGTCGCAGAATCTAGCATTTAAGATGATTATGGATCAAGCGACGTTCGTAAGGGCTTTCGACTTGCTTTTTTTGGATTCGCGTCTTCCTTTGCGCCTTGCGCTTGCTTCGCAAATTTTTACGCCAAAACTACTTGGCGGCAAATTGACGCGGCGGGCGCAGCGGGCGCAAACTGCCGATTCGACGACAAGACAAAACGTTTGGAGCGCTTTTTGCTTGCATGCGATGTATGAAAAGCCTCAAAGTCTTATGTTTGCTTGTTTCGCTGGCTTTTGCTGAAGACGATCGCGTCTCGCAACGCGATTTTGCCGATTTTTATTTCTCTAGCAAGGCAAAAGAGGAGATCAAAGCCGAGATCATCGCCGACCTTAATCTTTCCTTTGAAGCGACAAAAGCCGAGTTGCAAGATTTCGTCAAATCCGAAAACGAGCGTCAGCGCAAACTCCACGCGGCGCAAAATGAAGAGTTATCCGCCGTCATATCCAAGCTAAAAGACGAAATCGAGTTTATCCGCGAATTAGCGGTTGACGCAAATTATATGCGAAACGCTAACGACGACGCGGTTATGGGACTGCAAAAAAATATCGACGAGCTTAATAATCGCTTAAAAGCGCTTGAAGCCTCAATTAAAAACGAAGCTCCGCAACCCGAAATTCCATCGAGCGGGCGCAAGCTGTAGCGTCGTGTTAAAATGGCGCTCATATTTTGCGACGGACGGGCATAGATGAAGCTCCTAAATAGCGCGGACAAAAATTTCGCGGACGAATTTAAGATTTTGCTATCGCGCGGCAAAACGGATAACGCTGTCGTCGCGCCAAAAGTTCAGGCGATTTTGGACGAAATAAAAGAGCGCGGCGATCAAGCGGCGCTGGATCAAATCGCCCGATTCGATCGCTGGAATCCAAAATCGATCGACGAAATCATCGTCTCGCAAGGCGATTTTGCCGCCGCGTGGGAAGCGACGCCAACCAATCTGCAAACCGCGTTAAAAACCGCATACGATCGCATCAAAAGTTTTCACGAAAAACAGGCGCCAAAAAGCTGGATTGACTTTAGCGAAAAGGGCTGGCTCGGTCAAAAAGTCTCGCCCGTAGATCGCGCCGGGCTATACATTCCGGGCGGCAAAGCGGCGTACCCAAGCAGCCTTTTGATGAACGCGATCCCAGCGATCGTAGCGGGCGCGGGCGAGATCGTCGTCTGCTCTCCCGCGCCAGACGGTTTGGTAAATCCGCTTGCTTTGGCGGCGGCGCATTTATGCGGAATTAAGCGGTTTTTCAGGATTGGCGGCGCGAGCGCGATCGGCGCGCTTGCCTACGGAACCGAAACGATTCCAAAAGTCGATGTGATTACCGGTCCGGGCAATATTTTCGTAGCCGTTGCAAAAAAACTTGTTTTTGGCGAAGTTAATATAGATATGATCGCGGGTCCCAGCGAAATAGGGATCATAGCGGACGCAAACGCCGACGCCGAAATAATCGCTATCGATCTGTTGAGTCAAGCCGAACATGACGAAATGGCTTCGTCGATTTTAATCGCGACAAGCGCTACTTTGGCAAACCGCGTTGTCGCAGAAGTTGAAAAACAGCTTAAAACTCTTTCGCGCAAAGCTATTGCGAGAAAATCAATCGAAGAGCGCGGCGCGATTATATTAACTAACGATCTAAACGAAGCGGTTAAACTAATGAACCAAATCGCGCCTGAACATCTGGAAATTTTAACCGAAAATCCGCGCGGACTTTTGGAACAAATTAAGCATGCGGGCGCGATCTTCTTGGGCAAATATTCGCCCGAAGCGATCGGAGATTATGTCGCCGGTCCAAACCACACGTTGCCAACGGGCGGAACGGCGCGATTTTTTAGTCCGCTTGGAGTTGAAAATTTCCTGAAGCGAAGTTCGATTATCGGCTTAAATAAAGAGGGTTTTTCAGAGCTTGCCGAAGCCTGCACGGATCTGGCGAGCGCCGAAGGATTGGAGGCGCACGCTTTAAGCGTAACCGTCCGCGCCGACAAGTAAAGCGCGCTACGCAATTAAAATTACTAGTCGCGCAATTGTTTATTTTTTGTCAGATTTTGTAATGCGCCGCAAGCGCTTAGTTCGCATGCTTTCCTAGCCTCTTCTGTGGCGCTTTTATAATCGCCTAAATCGTCGTAAGTGCCTCCGCGATTGTTGTAGACATCCGCATAGTTTGGATCGATCTTGATCGCTTCCGTATAATCAGCAATCGCTTGTTTGCGATCGCCTAAATCGGCGTAAGCGAGTCCGCGATTAACGTAAGCGTTCGCATAGTTCGGAACGAGCTTAATCACTTGCGTGTAATCCGCAATCGCTTGTTTGCGATCGCCTAAATCGTCGTAAGT
>JAISMA010000171.1 GCA_031276985.1 Helicobacteraceae bacterium
TTTTGCGGTTGCGGCACAACAATAGAAGCGGCGATCAAAAACAATCGCCAATGGATAGGGTGCGATATTGCGATACACTCGATCAAGCTAATACAAGATACAAGAATACAAAAATACGGTCTTAAAGAAAACGCCAATTACGCGATCGAAGGTATTCCGCAATCAACGGAACAAGCACGATATTTATTTGAGCGCGATCCGTTCCAATTCCAATATTGGGCGATCGAAAAAACGGGCGGATTCTGCTCTAATAAAAAAACGGCGGACAAGGGTATCGACGGACGTATATATTTTGAAACGCAAAAGGCGCTTTGCAGCATGGTTTTATCGGTTAAAGGCGGAAATATCAAACCTAGCGATATACGCGATCTGCGCGGCGTTCTTGAGCGTGAAAGCGGAACGGAATTGGCGGGATTTATCTGCCTTAAAGAGCCGACCAAAGCCATGAAAGAAGAGGCGGACGCGGCGGGATATTACGAATATCGCGGAGTTAAATATCCTAGAATACAGATATTAACGGTTCAGGATATTTTTGAGGGCAAAATATGGCGTTGCCCTTCCGTCGTAAAAACGATCAGAAAAGACGGCGGGCAAACGTTTTTGGCGATATAACGCGCCTACTTCACGCAAAGGCGTTGGCGCGTTTTGCCTCCAGATCAAGCGCGATCTCTTCCGCAAGCGCGATCGGATCAAGATTTACCCGCATTACGCCGTCAAGCAGTTCTCCGCTTTCGCGGTAGAGCCAATCGGAAACGGCGCTAGAGCCTTGAACGGGCGGATATACGCAGTGATAGGAGTTCATTCCTAAAACCCTAAACGCGCTTGATGCGCCCAAACCCTTTTCGTTTGACCATTCGGGACTTGCGAAGGCAAACGGCATATCTTTGATCGGCTTATTCGCAAGCGCGGCAAGCGCCTTGAAAAGCGCCGAAGCGCGCGCGTTGTCCAGACATTCGCCAAGATGCCAGATCGGCGGCAGTTTGCCCGCCAAAAAACGTTGCAAACCTTCGCCCGCCATTTTCGCGCCGCTTACGGCGCACAAGCCCGCTTTCATCAGCGCAAACGAGGCGCAGCCGTTTGTCAAAACCAGCGCGTTGCGTTTTATCAGCTCGCAAGCGGTTTGCAAAACCGCCTTTTCGTAGATTACGCGCGGATTGCTACAGCCAACCAGATTGACTACGCCGATAATATCGCCGTTTTTCAGCGCCGCGACAATTTGCTCCAAACCGACCTCTTGCGTTATGCTCTCCACGCTAAAACCAATGTCCGCCGCGATCTCGTAGTTTGGAATATGGCGCGGGATATTTTGGCGTTGTTGATGGCTCTCGATCGCGCGCGCGACGATCTTGTCCGCAAGCGCGGCGGCTTCGCCCAAATTGCTATGACGATGATCGAAGCCGTAAAACTCCGCGCCCGGTAGCCGCGCGGAATCGCTCGTGGTAACGACGACGGTTTTGAAGCAATTTGCAACTTCCATGATCGTGGGAAACACGTCTTGAACGTCCGCCACCCACAGATCCAGCGCGCCCGTTCCAACCGCAAGCTCCGCTCCAACGGCGTTACTAAGCGGTATCACGCCGCCGTAGCGATACATCGCGCTTAACCCCGAACAGCAAACGCCGTAAAACTGTATGCCGCTTGCGCCCAATTCGCGCGCTTTTGTTTGCCATTTTTCGCTTTGCCCCGCTTGAACGATCGCGCTTACCAGCACGGGCGAATGTCCATGAACGGCGATATTCACGAAGCCTTCTTTTATTGCGCCGAGATTACATCTCATTTCGCCGCGCTTTGGCGGACCAAAGAGCGAGTCCATAGCGATTGAGCTGCCCAAAACGCTGCTCCACGAAAACGCCAGAGCGCAACGCAAAAACTGCTTCATCACGTTGCGCCAATCGCCGTCCGTCCCCGTGCTTGTGCGGTGAAACGCCTCGAATACCTCGTGCGTGGCGCTAACGGGCAAAATATCCAGCTTCTCCCACAGCTCTATTCGCTCTTTGGTAGCAAAAGCCCTAAGCGTTTTATGATCGGCGGGCAGCGTACGGGATAAATCCGCCAGCAGCAGATCGGCTAGATCGTTTGCGATCTCGTTTATATCGCGATCGGCGGTCGCTATGCCAAGCGCCTTTGCCGAAGCGATAACCTTTTGCGGCGCGGCAATCGGAATGTCCAGCTTGCCCTGCGCCGCCGCTTTCAGCGCGATCATTACCTCACGTCCGCGCGCGCCGTGCGCCGCCACGCCCGCGGCGATCATTCTTAGCAGGTTTCGCGCCACGATCAGATCGGCGTCGGCGCTGCAAACGCCCTTTGGCGCTTTGGCGGTAATTTTGCACGGTCCCATAACGCATATTTTGCAGCATACGCCCGCCAGACCAAAACTACAGTGCGGCTTTTGCGTATCGAAACGATCGAATGGCGTTTGCAGATTGTTCGCGGCGAAAAACTCCAGCATTTCGCGCGCGGCGGGATCGGGCGTTTGGCTTTTGACTTCGCTTGCGTTTGGAAAGGTCTTTTTGTACGCCGAGATCGCCTCCGCGTAGTCGTTTGGATTGTCGTGTTGATGATCGTGATGATGATCGAGATCGTGATGTTTGCCCATAATTAGCTCCTTCTATGCCACTGCCGTCTCAAAAACCGCGCGAAAAAATCCAAAATCGCGCCCAAAACGCCAATCCACAAAATCGCGGCGGTAAGCTCCGCGTAATCCATGCGATCGCGGCAATCGAGAATAAAATATCCAAGCCCCGCCTGCACTCCTAGCATTTCGGCGGGAACTAGCACGATCCAAATGATTCCGATCGCAAGACGAACGCCAATCAGCGTGTGATCGACGATTGCGGGGATAATGATTCGCAACAAAACCTCCGTCTTTGTAGCCGAAAGGCTTTTGGCAAGCCGCAGCCACTTGGGATCAATCGCCTTAACGCCCGCGGCGGTATTTAAGATGATCGACCACGAAGCGGCGAAGGCAAGCAGAAAATACACGGGCGCGTCTCCCACGCCAAGCGCGATCACCGCGACGGGCATCCACGAAAGCGGGCTTACCATACGCAAAAACTGAAACAGCAGATTCGCGCTCTGCTCAAACAGCCGCGAAACGCCAAGCAACAATCCGATCGGCATTCCGATAACCAGCGCGAAAAACAACGCGACAAACACGCGCCGCAAACTATCGACCGTGTGAATCCAGATCGCCTCGTTCGCGGCGAGATTTGCCGCCGCTTTCAGCGCCGCGATCGGCGCGAAATAGCCCGCCATTGGCGTATCATCGCGTATAAGCGCGATCGTTATATGCCACGCGGCAAAAAACAGCGCCAAACCAAAAAGCGGCGCTAAAACCTGAAACGCTTTACGCCTCAATGAGTTCTTTGCGCTCCCAGCCGCCCTCCACGCCAAAGGCTTTCAGTCCGCCAAGCGATTCGACAGCCTTGCGTACAAACCGCGCGTCTACCAGATCGCCCGCCGCGAAATCGGGATCTAAGGTCTTTAGAAACTCGTTCGCGCCTTCGACTTTGGTCTCTCTTAACGCTTTGATTAGCTCTTTTGTGTACGAAGGAAACGGATAGGGCTGAAAATCTATGCGCGTATTGTTCCAATTTTTGTGCGTGTTCGCGCCGTTTTTGGCGTAAAATTTATCCAGATCGGCGTTGGCTAACAGAACCCTTTCAAGCGCCGCTTTTGGAAACGGCGTGTATTTGTTCGCGCCGTCTTCGGCTAAGATCGCCGCCGTCTCTTTTCGGTGATCGCGCATCCAAAGCTGCGCTTTGACGATTGCGTTTACCACCTTTTGCGACCATTGCGGACGCTCGTCGAGGTCTTGCTGGTGTTGAAACACGACGCAGCAGGCGTGATTGTTCCACACGTCGCTCGTAAAACGCGCGATCTTGCCTATGCCCTTTAGCTCCGCGGCGGCGTTAAACGGCTCCGCCACGATAAAGCCCGCGATCGATTTTTGCGCCAGCGCCGGACCCATATCGGCGGGCGACATCACAACCAGCCTAACCCCGTTTGGAGCGAGTTTGGTTTCGTTCGCCGTTACGACGGGATGTAGCCCCTCTTTGCGTAAAATCATCTGAAGCACGACGTTGTGAATGGAATACCAAAACGGCACCGCCACCGTTTTGCCGCCAAGATCCTTGATTGAATTGATCTCGTTTGCCACGGTTAGCGCCGATCCCGCCATGTGATTCCACGCGGTGATTCTCGCGGGAAACTTTGAGCCGTACCGCGCCCAAACCGTGATCGGCGAAAGCAGATGAACCACATTAACCTGCCTAGCCATAAACGCTTCCGCCACCTGCGACCACGATCGAAACAGGCGCGGCTTTTCGGCGGTCAAACCTTCGGCTTCAAACAGCTTGTTGGCGTGCGCGATTAGTAGCGGCGATCCGTCCGTGATCGGCAAATAGCCGATCTTAACGCTCTCGTCCGCGTCTTTGCCCGCCGCGTTTGCCGCTTGCGGAACGGCGATCGCGCCCGTTAAAAGCGCGGATAACTTCAAAAACTCTCGTCTGGAAATGTCGGGATAAAACGGCATAGAAGCCTCCAAATATAGTGTTTATCGCGCGCGGCGATCTTAATCTTGCTCCAGCCTGAAGCCGATCTCCTCTTTTAGGCTAAGGCGCTCAAACTCGGCGCGCGCGTTATGCTCGCCGCTATTTTGCGGCGCTTTGGCGCGAACGTCCCACTCCTCAAAAGAGCTTACGCCGCGCCTCATCAGCAAAACGCGATCGGCAAGCAGTATCGCCTCGTCTATGTCGTGCGTTACGATCAGCGCGCTCGCCTCGTGAGCGCGGATAAGGTTTTTCAGCAACGTTTGGCACGATTTGCGCGTGATCGCGTCCAGCGCCGAAAACGGCTCGTCAAGCAACGCAAGCTCGGCGCGCCTTGCCAACATTCGCGCAAGCGCCGTTCTTTGCGCCATGCCGCCGCTAAGCTCGCTCGGAAATTTTTTCGCCGCGTCCGACAAACCGACTTCGCTTAACGCCGCCGCCGTTCTTGCTTTGCGCTCGCGCTTTGGCGTTTTCATGCTCTTTAGCTCCAGCGCCAGCGAAACGTTGCGCTCCACGCTTAACCACGGCAACAGGCTCGGCTCTTGAAAAACCGTCGCGATCTTTGGCGAAGCGGCGTTTAATGGCTTGCCGTCAAACAGCGCCACGCCCTCGTTTGGCTTGATCAACGCGCCAGCCACGCTAAGAAGCGAGGATTTTCCGCAACCAGATTTGCCTATCAGCGCCACGATTTCGCGCGGCTTGATCGCAAACGACAAATTAGAGAAAACAAGATCATTTTGATAGCGCAAGGTTAGATTACGCGCTTCAAACATTGCGTTCATGCTACCTCCGCTATTCAAAAATGATTGGTAAGTATATCGATAAACATTTTAATCCGCGCTACGTTACGGCGCGTATTGTCGATCGGCGCTACGTTTTGATCGGCTGATTGGCGCGGCGACGGGTTTGCAAGGCGCGGCGCGGCGGGCGCGAAAGTAAACGGATTTATTCGACAAGCGCTAAACTTGCGCCTTGCAAATCAAAACGTTTCGCTCTTTTGCGGACGAATAAAGGAAAACGTTGTGTTAATAAAAGATCGTTTCGCCAAAGATGGTAATTTTCTGTTTCGTTGGCGCAGTTTTGTACCGCTTTTAATGTTTGCGATCGTAACGCTTGAGCTGTTTCCTAAAAACGCCGAAGCGGTTATAAATAACGCGCTTTCTTATCTTTCTGGTTTTGAAACTATAGATCGCGCCGCGCAAGGGCTTCTCTCTCTCTCTCTCTCTCTCTGAAAGATTCGCGTCCGCTTTAACTGTTTTAGCCGTTTTAATTAGCGCTCTTGGAGTTGCTATTCGCGTTTATACGATCGGTTATAAACATAAAGGAACTTCTGGGCGCAACACAAAAACGCAACAGGCAAGCGCGCTTAATACAAAAGGCATATATTCGCTTACGCGCAATCCGCTTTATCTTGGCAATTTTCTTATAGGTTGGGGCGTTATAGTATATACGCATTCTTTAACGCTAAAC
>JAISMA010000206.1 GCA_031276985.1 Helicobacteraceae bacterium
GATTAGAAGCTCAAAGGGCAAGGCAAGCTGGCGACAAATCCATAAAAACCTTCTCGCCGCAATGGAACAGAAGGGCGAAATCTCAACCGACGACTATATCGCCATTTTCATGGGCAAAACGAAACCGCCTTTTAGCTTCCGCGTTGTTCAAGCCAGGTCGTCCAAATTGACCCGCCCAAAAATGCAAAGCGTTTTTATACGATAGCTTTGCGGTATTCATTGGAATCCTTTCGCTAAAACTCGCGCGGATTTTTCGGCGGGGCAAATTGAGCGAGTCTGTAAAAATTGCGATTTTTGCTTCTCGCGGTTTTCATTGGGGGGCTTCGCAATTGCGGGAGTTGTTTTGCGTTTTGTTTCGGAAATTTAAAATCATCGCCGCCATCCGCGTAATCCCTCGATGGGTTGGCAAGGTGAAACGTTATTTCCGCGTCCTTCTTTGCGCTTCTCGCGAAAGCGGAAATAGCGCAAGGCGCGATCGATTGTTCAGCGTAATACAATCGCATTGAGAATGGATGTCCGTATTCCTCACGACTCGAGGCGCGTAAGCGTTTCGAGTCGTGAGGAATACGGGAATTTAGTATTTAGACATTCGCGGATCGATCTTCCTTGCTATTGCTTCACAATGTTTGGATACCCGCTTTCGCGGGCATATGACTTGAGGTGAGCGGCGTTTGACAAAAAGAGCGCAAGAAAAACTCGCTCGATTGTCTATAAATAGATACCAGACTTCCTTCGCGATCGCGCTTTGTTGCGCAAACTATCGCTCCGCGCTGGTATGATATATGGGTAGGCAGATTGTCGCTTAGTTGCGGAAATGACGGAGGCGGCGGGCGGACGCGCAAGTCGGCGCGATAGCGTTTTTCAAGCGCCGATTTGCCACGTTCAAGATACAAAATGCGGATTATCAATTAGAACCGCGACTGACGACGTAACGCCGCGCAAGATACGGATTGCGCGAGATATAGATTATGCTAGTATTTTGCAATTTTAGTTGCGTTAAAGGGCATAAATGAGCAACGTTATTCCTTACATACTTTATTCTGTTGGCGGCGTTATAATCTTGTCGATTATCATCTGGGTAATGTCCTTGCGCGTCATCGTCGCGCCAAACGTCGTGCATATCGTTCAGCGGAGCAAAACGACGGTTTCATACGGCACGGGACACAGCGCGGGCAACACCTATTACGAGTTTCCGGGCTGGCTACCGATCATCGGCGTTACGGTGCGGCAACTGCCCGTGAATAACTTCGACGTTGCTCTGACCGCTTACGAGGCGTACGACAAAGATCGTTTGCCCTTTCTTGTCGACGTTAAGGCGTTTTTCAGGATTGCGAATACCAACGCCGCCGCCCAAAAAGTCGCGTCGTTCGAGGAGCTGGTCGATCAGCTAACAAGCATTGTGCAGGGCGCGGTGCGTAGCATCCTCGCCAAATCGGAGCTTGATAAAATCATGAGCGAGCGATCGACCTACGGCGAGCAATTCACGCGCGACGTGTTCACGCAACTGACCCAATGGGGCGTTGAGCCCGTCAAAAACATCGAGTTAATGGACGTTCGGGACGCTAGAGACTCCCGCGTCATCGAGAACATTATGGCGAAAAAGAAGTCTGAGATTGAAAAGGATTCGCGCAAAACCGTCGCGGAAAACCTCAAACTCGCGCAACAAGCGGAGATCGATGCCGATCAACAGGTTAAAGTCAAGAAAGCGGACGCCGATCGCATTGTCGGGACGCAACAGGCGGAATCCGATAAAGCGGTGGGCATTTCCAGAGAGCAAAGTTCGCAGGCTATTCAGGACGAAGCCAAAATTACCGCCGAAAAGCTGATGTCGGTTAAACAGGTCAATGTCGTTCGGCAGGCGGAGATAGAAAAGCAGTCGGCGATCGTTACCGCCGAGCAACAAAAGGCACAAATTCAGATCAACGCGGACGCGCAGAAATATGAAACGGTAATCAGCGCGGACGCGGACAAATACCGCATCGAGCAGACTTCCGTCGCCAAACTGACCGAAAAGCAAAACGAGGCGAAAGGCATTTTGGCGGTGGGGCAATCAAACGCCGAAGCTGAAAAACTCAACCAGCTTGCGAGCGTAACGGCGCAGACGACGCTTGCCAAAGAGGTAGGGCAAAATAAGCAGTATCAAGATTATCTCGTCAGGATCAAAGAGGTCGAGGCGAGTATCGAAGTGGGCGTGGAGCAGGCGAAAAATATCGGCAACGCGGAGATTAAAATCATCGCAAATACGGGCGACGTGCAAGGCGGAATCAAATCGATCGGCGAACTTTTCACTCCAAAAGGCGGTACTAACGCGGCGGGCATGCTTGAAGCGCTCAAGCAAACCGAAAGCGGACGCGAACTGCTCAATTCGCTTATGGCGCTGATGAACAAAAAGGCGGACGACTAAACCGCTAAACCGCGATTAAGCGTAGATTAAGTTATGCCAATCAAAGCAAACGCCGCTGAAAAAGCGCTTAAACTAGCAAAAGCGGCGTATGAAGCAAACAAACCTCAAGAGGCGATCGCGTACTACGCGCAAGCGATCTCGATCGATCCAAACCGCGCAAAAACTTACAATGATCGCGGAGCGGCTTACGACAATTTGGGCGATTACGATCGGGCGATAGCCGATTACAACCTAGCGCTTGAAATCAATCCGAACGACGACGGGCTTGCATACAGGAATCGCGGCGCGGCTTATTATAAGTTAGGCGATTACGACAACGCGGTAAAAGACGCCCATAAAGCGCTTGAATTTGGCGATTACGAGTTGTTTCAGTTTTTAACGCAAGAAAAAATATTGCGCGATTAACGCGCCGCGCCCGTCCATACTTTATATATAAAGACACAAAAAGCTCAAAATTTGTCTTATAGCAAAATAGATCGCAACTCGAATGTCTCTCTAGATTCCAGATTGCACGGAAATGACTGGAAGGCGATCGGAGCGCGTGGCGTTTTTGGGACCAATCGGCAGTTTCACGCATCGGGCGGCGGAGAGTCGTTTCGGCGCGGTTGGCGATTATCTTTCCATGCAGTCGATCGGCGCGGTTTTCAAAGCGGTTGAATCGGGCGGCGCGAAGTACGGCGTAATCGTAGAAAGGCAGTTGTCGCTTACGGAAATCAAACGCATTGAGGACGAGTTCAAAAAAGCGGGGATTGATAAGGCGTATTATAAGACGTTACCCGTTAACCGCGTAATCGACGGCGAACATATCGCGCATTACGCGATTTTAATCCGACGGCAACGCAAAACGGAAACAGAATCGGGACCATAAAGCCTAGCGTCAGCGATACAACCGCAACGCAAGGCATAATGAACGATCCCGCCGCGTTTGGATTAAACGCTAGACCCGCGCAAGTTCCCGCAGTCATACCCGCGCAACCGCCGCA
>JAISMA010000067.1 GCA_031276985.1 Helicobacteraceae bacterium
GTGCCTGTGGCGGGAACGCCGTCGCGCAAAGTTTTGCGGTCTTTGTCGCTGTAAAGCGTTACGCTAAATCCCGCGTTTAGCAATCCTAACGCCGCGCTTGATCCCGCTATGCCCGCGCCGATTACGGCGGCTTTTTTCTTTTCTGCCATGTTTTTGCTCCTTTTTTTAGTTTGCCGATAACGGCGCAAGAACGCCCGCGACAAGCGGATCGTCCGTAGTTTTGAACCCGTCTATGCGCGAATGTTCCGAATGGACAGCCCCGATTGCGCGTTGCGAGGCGAAGGCGCGAGTCGGCGGAAATAAAACGCCTTTGCTTCGCTTGATCGCCGCGCCGCGTTTTTGTCGCAAACGCCGTTTGCCGCGCCGCTTTGCCTCGTCCGTCTCATTTGCCATAGCCAGCTTTGCCGACACGGCAAAAATAGCCGCCGCGCGCTCGGCGCTAACGCCTACAAATCCGCAAGAAAGCGCTTTGGCGTTCGTTCTTGCGCTATTTGCGCCGATCGCGACGGCTTGCGTATTGGACATCTCCCGCTCCTTTGTCGTTCTTGCGGCGTAACCGCGATATTTGTCGTTAAAACGAAATCTAACGACAGGCTTGCGACCGCGTTTTGCCTAGCTTCATTGCCCCTCCTCACTACATAACTATCTTGATCGAAATACTTAACAATGTGGAATATTACGATTAGTTTTCTTAAACTACGCTTAAGCGAAAGCGCAAAAACGGCATTTTGAGCGAAAATTCAAAAAAAGTTATACTTTCGGTAATGTTGCGCCTTGTTAAGCGGTTGCGTTTAACGGCGCGGAAACGGAGATTGCCATGAGTTTTGAAGCCTTTGTCGACGCGGAGTTGTCTAGTCCGATCGGCGGTTTTGTCCGCCGCAGCGCGCTGTATAACGGCGATACGAGTTTTGAAGGATACGAGCCTTGCAGCTTTTTTGCGATCGCTTCGTACAAAAACCGCGCGCCGACGCTGAAGTTGCTACTAGACGACGGATCGCTGTTTTCTTTTATGCCCGTCGATAGTTTTACGAGCGTTTTGCCGCTGGACGAAACGGCGGCGTTTGACATGGAAGATTTGGCGTATAAAAACTGCCCCGATTACGCTTTTGCGTTCTCGTCGCCGAAGTTTTTGCGGGGCAAAATCAACTGCTATTTCGTTCGGCGCGACGTTTGGCTTGAAGCGGAATATATCGCCTCTCTCGATTGGCATCGCGGCAATCTTATTATGCATATTTGTCATCTGGAAAACGGGCAGATCGCGCTGCTTCCAAGCCATAAAATTAAATTCCACGACGGAGCGCGGGAGTTTAAGCCCTATCGCAAGATCACAAGCGTTTGGGAAGTCGGCTCAAACGCGTGGGAAAGCGGCTCTAAAGTATAAAAGCGTGAAAGCCAAATACATATTTATTATGCGAATGTTCATCGCGGTGTGCGCGGCGATTTTCCTGATTGGCGCGATCGTTTTTTTATTCGGCGCGGTCGCTTTTATTTGCGCGGCGTTTGAATTGTCGGAAGTTTTTATTGGCGAAAAAACGTTCGGGTTGATTGTCGCCGTTATAGGCGTAGCGCTGATGTTTTTTGCCTTTGTCGGCATATCAAGCGCGCTAAAACGAATCAAATTTATAAATCAGTTTTAAGCGCCGCCGCGAAAGTTTTTGCGCGGATTTTCTTAACGATTTTCGCAAAGCGCCAAAACGACCGTTTTTTCCAGCGTATACAATTCGTAACGGATATTTTTATATGTTTCCGCTTCGGCGGGCGCGAAAATTTTTAACGTCTCTTCCAAAACCCTAGCGGCTTCTTGAGCGCGTTTGAAATTGGCGATCGCTACGCCTTTTAGATCGCCGCGATCGCTCTCGCTTTTGACGCTTGGGCGCAAAACGTCGTTTTCGCTGTCGCGTTTTGCGAGCAACGTTTCAATCGGCGCGATTCTAGCCGACGATCGCAGATTTTTTAACCGCCGCGCCAGATCGCCGTTTTTCAAAACGAAGCGGCATATATCCTCGACGACGCGAACGCCCTCTCGCAAACGATTTAGATTCGCGTCGATCATCGCCGACATAGCTTCCAAATGCGACCTTATTAAACGTTTTGCGCTACTATAGCCAAAATCGTAAAAATCGCGGGGGACAAATGGCGCTTGAAACAAGCTGGTTTAATCAAATCGGGAGCGAATTTGAAAAGCCGTATATGGCTACGTTGCGCGAGTTTTTGGTTGTGGAGAAGCGGAGCAAAACGATCTATCCGCGACCTTCGGAGTGGTTCAAGGCGTTTGAGCTGACGCCGTTTGAAAGCGTAAAGGCGGTGATTTTGGGGCAAGATCCTTACCACGGCGCAAATCAAGCGCACGGGCTCGCGTTTTCGGTGCAACAGGGCGTTGCGATTCCGCCAAGTTTGATAAATATCTACCAAGAACTAAACGACGATTTGGGACTGCCGCCGCCAAATCACGGCAATTTAACGGCGTGGGCGCGAAACGGCGTTTTGCTGCTTAACGCGACGCTCACCGTCGAGGCAAATCGCGCGGGATCGCACCAAACGAAAGGCTGGGAGAGCTTTACCGACGCGGCGATCGCGGCGCTAAGCCAATATCGCCAAAACCTTGTTTTTATGCTTTGGGGAAGCTACGCCGCCAAAAAACGGGCGCTAATCGACGAACAAAAGCATTTGATTTTGACCGCGCCGCACCCTTCGCCGCTTTCGGCGTATCGCGGCTTTTTCGGTTGCAAGCACTTTTCGCGGGCAAACAGCTATCTGGTTGAGCGCGGGATCGCGCCGATCGATTGGCGCTTATAATCCCCGCGCAAACGAAATCTTAAAGCGCTTGAATTACGCCGCTAAATACGCCGATCGTAATTCTTGCGACAAAGCGCGGCTGCCGAAGTAAGCAAGCGCTGCGCGGGTATGGCGGGGAATATATCTGATCGCGCAAATCGGAGTGGCGGCGAGAGCGTCGAGGCGCGATCAGAGTCCTTCTTCCACGATTCGCCAAAGCCTATCGATCTCTTTGTCGTCAAACAAAATCGTTTCTTTCGTCTCAAACAGGCGAATTAACGCCTCGCGATCGAAGCCCTCTTTGTATACGCATTCGCCGTGCGCGGGCGTCAAACAGTGAGTTAGCGCCACCAGCGAATCCTCTATGCGCCGCTCGCAAATTAGACATTTCAGATCGCTATGAAGCCGCCCCTCGCGTTCCCATAACTCGCACGCGGCTTCAATCAAAACCCGCTTGGGATTTTGCGCGCTAAGTTTCAACGCGGCGCGCTCCAAAAGCGAAAAATAAAAATCGTCAATCTCGTCCGCGCCGCTTAAATGCCGATAAAGTAGTCGCGCAAAAATCTGCCAATATCTCACTTTGCTCAGCGCGAAAATCCAATCGAATCCAAGATGCGAGACGCTTCTTAAACGCGGCATAAAGAACGGATCGCTCTCGTACGCAAAGTCGATTTTGTATCCAAGTTGCAACGGGCTGTGCCTCGCGCCGTAAAAGCGATAGAGCGAAAAAAGCCGATCGGCGCAAAGAATCGATACGATCAAATCTTCGTCGCGATTTTTCTTGAGATTCAAAATATATCCGCGCATAGCGTCGTAATCCGTTTTAGAGTATTATATTCGCTCCTTGATGAATTTAATCGATTAACCCGCGATCGCCGCGTGAAAGTTGAAGTGGAAGCGCAACGCAAGCGGCGTAATCGTTGAGATTGTAAAATGCGCGCGTTCGATCATAAACTGCATCAAAAGGGAAACGAAATGAGTTACGAGTGCGTTAGAAGCGAGCGAATACCCGTTGTCTGCGCCGACATTCTTCAACGCAAATTCAAATTCGGCAAACACTTTTGCTTGTTAGATAAGCGAGACGACGAGATCGCCGGTTCAATCGGAAATATAAATGCCGCGCTTTTCAATTTAGGCGCGATCGGCGGCGCTGGAGCTTGCGCTTTCAATGGGAACAAATAACCAATCGTCAAATCAGGCTTATTAAGGTCGTCGATTGAAAAAAAAATTTACTTCTTTTATATTTGTTCTTCTTGGCGGTTTTTGCGTTTGGCGACGACGAACAAATAAAACGTTTTATCGCCGATGAGGAAAACCTCACGGGCGTTGCGCTTTGGGAAGATAATGCGGCGATTGAAAAAAGATTTGACGTTAAATTCAAACGCTATTGCGATCCAGCTAAAGACGGCGATTGCGATCATCATAAATCATTAGAAGCCTGCGTAGAAGCTGAAGGATATTATGTCATTTTTAATAGTCCGTTTCAAGCCAATTTTGAAACCGCCGACGGCGTTTCATTTCAAGCGTGGAAGCCCGCAATGCCCTGCGTAAAGAAACAAATTAGAGACATGCAAACAACCATGATCGGCAAATCCAAAAGAGAAATTATAGCGCTATTCGAAAAACCTAATGAACATATAAATAATTCTAATCTTATACATTCTTACATTTCAAACTATTGGGACGAATGGAACGAACGATATAAAATCAATATAACGAGATGGGACGCCGTTAGTTTTATGTTCAAGAACGATCGCGTTGTCGCCTATGATATATTTAAGGGCGGAGAGCCTAGTCCAGACTCATACATAAAAAAGGATAAATAGCGTTTGCAAGAGTAATTTTAATCGCCGTTACGGTTTTTAATCTGCGCGCTTTCGCGATCGAAGCCAATCTATTAAACGAGCCAAACAATGACGGAAAACGGCTAAACGGCTAGAGCATTTCAAGAAAGCTATATGGTATTATTTCCGTCCGTTTCTTTGGCGAATGCAGGTATTAAGTACTTAGCGCGATAATGCGATAATAACAATAGCGGCGCTTGTCAGGACATGGCGATAATATATAGACGCGGTAGGGGAGTAGAGGCAAGCGCGCAAAAATACTTAGAATACTATACGAAAGCCCGCGATATTGACGTTTCATATTGTGATTATGTATTTGAAAATCTTGAAACTTGCTCTAAAGTAGCTTACGCGTACGAGATCGGCGAAGGAGTTAAACCTGATCTAAAGATTGCCGTCGACTATTACAATAAAGCCTGCAAAGAGGATTATTACGGCTGGATGCGCGAACGCGCAAAGATCGTACAAGCCGTATATAAAACAAACGAAACAAACATAACCAAAGCATTGGAAAAAAACTGCGAAGTTAATAACGACGGCTTTAGTTGCGAAACGCTTGGAAATTGGTATACCGCCGCTTGAGTTTGGCGATCTTTACGGCGATATTGACGGCGGCATAAAAAATGTAGAACAAGGCGAAATCGCTCCCATCGAGATTCCAAAAGCGATCAAGTATCATTCAAAAGCCTGCGAGCTTAAATACGACTCCCTAAGTTGTTACCCCTTGAACGAACTAAAAAATCGCCAAGCAAGCGATCGCAATTCCTCTCGATCCGACGCTAGCGCAACCATTAAACGCAAATTGAAAGCAAAACCAAACGCGACAAGCTTAAATCAAAGAAAACGCAAACGCGATCGACGACAATTCAAACGCGCCTAAACGATCGCGTATGATAGCTACTCTTTCATTCCGCATTCGTTTTGTCCCTTTAGCCGTTCCATTCGCGGGCAACAACTACGGCGTGAGCTTTCTTCCCAGAGCAAACTCCGAAGTATTGGTCGGCTTTATCAACGTAGCGCCGCGCCGCGTAGCGATAGCTTGCGCTTCGCAAAATCAATTCCGCAAAAGTCGATCTTGCGTCAAGCCGCGACGGGCTATGTATAGCGCCGTAATCCGTTTTATAGTATTATATTCGCCCCTTAGATGAATTTAATCGATTGGCTCAAAGGCATTGAATGGATTTACGCAAAGAGTATAGCGATCTTTTTACCGAACGCGACAACTGCGGCTTTGGATTGCTGGCAAACATCAAAAACATACCGTCGCACCAAACGACGAAAGACGCTATCACGGCGTTAAGCCGCATGATTCATCGCGGCGCGATCGGCGCGGACGGCAAGAGCGGCGACGGATGCGGACTGCTGTTTAGCATACCCGATCGCTTCATGCGAAAAGTCGCGGCGGAAGCAGGGGTTGATCTGCCGCGAGAGTACGCGGTGGGCAATTTGTTTTTGTCAAGCAAAGAACAGACCGAGGCGGTCAAGGAATCGTGCGAGCGCAACGATCTAAAAGTCGCGCTGTTCCGCGAAGTTCCAATCAACAAAACCGCTCTGGGCAAGCAGGCGCTTGAAACGCTGCCGCTGATCGTTCAGGCTTTCGTCGTTCCCGCTTCGCCGATCGCCGCTAGACGTTTCGAGCCGCTTTTGTACCTTACGCGCAAGGAGTTGGAGCGCCGTTTGATTGACGACGACAAATTTTACGCGACCTCTTTCAGCTCCAAAACGATCTGCTACAAAGGCTTTGTGATGCCCACGCATATCGAGGAGTTTTTCCCCGATCTGCAAGATAGCGATTTTGCCGTTAGTTTCGCGCTTTTTCATCAGCGTTTTTCGACGAACACGCTTCCAAAATGGCGACTCGCGCAACCTTTTCGCGCGATCGCGCACAACGGCGAAATCAACTCAATCGGCGCAAACCGCTTCAATACGGCGGTTAAATCGGCGGCGATGAAAAGCGAGGTTTTTTCGCAAGAGGAGTTGCAAAGAATCTTTCCGATTCTTGAATCCGACGTGAGCGATTCGGCGAGTTTAGACAATATGCTGGAGTTTTTGCTAATCAACGGCGCGGATTTTTTCAAATCCATTCGGTCGCTTGTGCCCGCTCCTTGGCAAAACGCGCCGCATATGGATCCGCGCCTTAGAGCCTTTTACGAATACGTTTCGGCGCGTTACGAGGCGTGGGATGGACCGGCCGCGATCAGCCTTACCAACGGACGCTATATCGGTTGCATACTCGATCGCAACGGGCTTCGCCCCGCCAAATACACGATAACCAACGACGATCGGATTTTGATCTCAAGCGAATTCGGCGTTTTGGATCTAACCAGCGAGCAGATCAAAGAGCGCGACAAACTCAAAAGCGGGCAGATGATCGCCGTCGATTTGAAAAACGGCGCGATACTAAAAGACGAGGACATAAACGACTACCTCAAAGAATCGCAACCTTACAGCGAATGGCTCAACTCCAAAATGTACTATCTGCAGGAGTTTGTCGAGGAGTTGTTTGTGAAAAACGAGGATCTCGGCGAGAAACTTATCCCCTTACAGCGCTATTTTCAGATTACCCGCGAAACAATCGAGCATATTATCAAGCCAATGGCGGAAACCGCCAAAGAAGCGACGGGCAGCATGGGCGACGATACGCCTATGGCGGCGTTTAGCGACGCGCCGCGCCCGTTTAGCGACTTCTTTCGCCAGCGTTTCGCGCAGGTTACAAATCCGCCGATTGACCCTTTGCGCGAAAAGGTGGTGATGAGCGCCAACACGGGCTTTGGGCAGACGCATAACATACTCGACGAAGCGCCAATCTATGCGCGTCGCCTCAAAGCCGATTCGCCAATCCTCTCGCTTGAAAAATTGGAGGTTTTGCTTGATTTCGGCGACAAAACCAAACCCACGTTCGATCCAACGTTCAAAAACAGCCTGTTTTCCACGACGTTTAAGGGCGATTTAGAAGCGGCGCTCAAAAAGCTATTTAACGCCGTCGCTTCCGCCGTGAAAAACGAGGGCGTTCGCATAGTGGTTTTGGACGATCGCGCTTTGGACGAAAATTGTCTCGTCATACCTATGGCAATGGCTGTCGGCTACTTAAACCGCGCTCTGCTTGACGCCGATTTGCGCTATCTCGTTTCAATCGTCGCGGTTACGGGCGAAGTTCTGGATTCCCATGGCGCGGCGGTTTTACTCGCGTTTGGAGCGAGCGCCATTTATCCGTATCTGCTGTTTGCCACGATCGTCAATATCGATCAAGAGCTTGGCAAAAGCAAACAGGAGGTCAAACGCGATCTGAAAAACGCCGTCGGCGCGATCAAAGCGGGTTTGCTGAAAATCCTCTCAAAAATGGGCATAAGCACAATCGCCAGCTATCGCAACTCGGCGCTGTTTGACGTGATCGGACTTGATAAAACGCTTGTCGACGAATGTTTTAGCGGCGCAATCGCTCATCTAAGCGGGCTTGGATACAAGCAAATCGAGGAGCGTTTGGTTAGCGCGCGCGACAACGCTTTTGAAAGTTACCTTTCGCGTCTGTATCCGCTTGAAATAGGCGGATTGCTCAAGTATCAACACGGCGGCGAATATCACGACTTTTCGCCGAACGCGATCAACGCCATGCACAAACTAGCCGAAAGCGGCGACGAGAAAGATTACGAAGCGTTCAAAGCGATTGTGGCGGGGCGCGGCGAGCGGGCGATCCGCGACTTTTTGCTTATCAAGTCCGATCGCGCGCCAATCGACGTAAAAGACGTCGAGCCAATCGAGGCGATCGTCGCCAGAATCAGCGGCGCGGCGATGAGTATCGGCGCGATCAGCCAAGAGGCGCACGAGGCGATCGCGGAGGCGCTCAACAAACTAGGCGGCAAATCCAATTCGGGCGAAGGCGGCGAGGACGAGGCGCGTTTTGGCACAAATAAGGTCAGCAAGATCAAGCAGATCGCCAGCGGACGCTTTGGCGTTACGCCCGCGTATCTACGCAACGCCGAAGAGATTCAGATTAAAGTCGCTCAAGGCGCGAAACCGGGCGAAGGCGGACAACTGCCGGGCTACAAAGTTTCGCCATATATCGCAAAACTACGCTACACAATTCCGGGCGTTACGCTTATCAGCCCGCCGCCGCACCACGACATCTATTCGATCGAGGATCTGGCGCAACTTATTTTCGATCTTAAACAAGTCAGCCCAAAAGCCTATATCAGCGTCAAACTCGTTTCGATCGGCGGCGTGGGGACGATTGCGGCGGGCGTGGCGAAGGCTTACGCCGACAAGATCGCCATATCGGGTTGCGACGGCGGCACGGGCGCGGCTCAATTAAGCTCCATTAAATACGCGGGCAATCCGTGGGAGCTTGGACTCGCGGACGCGCACGATTCGCTTAAAGTTAACGGACTGCGCGATTTTGTGGAGTTGCAAACGGACGGCGGCTTGAAGATTGGACGGGATATTATCAAAGCGGCTTTGCTTGGCGCGGAGAGTTACGGATTTGGAACGGCTATGCTCGCCGCGCTTGGCTGCCGAATGTTGCGCGTATGTCATCTAAACCGTTGCACGGTCGGCGTGGCTACGCAAGATCAACAATTGCGCGAACACTACGTCGGCTCGGTTGATCGGCTTGTGAATTACCTGACGCTTTTGGCGCGAGATACGCAAAAAGAGCTTGCGAAAATGGGCTACAGGAGCGTTAAAGAGATCGTAGGTCGGCGCGATCTGCTCAAAGCAAGCGATTCGTCAAAAGCCAAAAACTTCGATTTTTCGCGGCTTTTGCGCGTAATCGACGGACCTAACGTATGGCGCGGAAAACGCAACGATCCATATCCGTTCAAAGGCAACGAATACGAAAAAGAGTTGCTGGAAGCGGTTTATCCAAGCATCAAAAACCCAAGCGAGCGCGCCGTGGAAATCCGCGAAATACGCAACACAAACCGCAGCGTCGGCGCGATGATCAGCGGCGAGATCGCGCAGTTTTACGGCGACAAGGGCTTGCCCGAAGGCACGATCGCGCTCAAATTAAGCGGCGTCGCGGGGCAGTCGCTAGGCGCATTTTTATCGCCGGGGGTGAGCATAGAGATCGACGGCGCGGCAAACGATTACGTCGGCAAAGGCATGCATGGCGGCAAGATCGTCGTTTCGCCAAAGGTTCAAGGCGCGCGATTTAGCGCGGCGGGCAACACCTGTCTTTACGGCGCTACGGGCGGCAAGCTCTACGTCGCGGGGTCGGTCGGCGAGCGTTTCGGCGTGCGTAATTCGGGCGCGGTTGCGGTGGTGGAAGGCACGGGCGATCACGCATGCGAATATATGACGGGCGGCGCGGTTGCGATACTCGGCGAAACGGGCGTGAATTTCGGCGCGGGTATGACGGGCGGCGTGGCGTTTGTCTACGATCGCGAATCGCGTTTCATCGATAGGCTCAATCAGGAGCTTGTTCGCGCCGTGCGAATCGACACCTACGAAGAGGACGAAGGCAAAACCTATCTCAAAAAGTTGCTAAAGAGCTTCTACAACGACACGGGAAGCCAAAAGGCTAAGTTTTTACTCGATAATTTTCGCCAAGAGGTCGTCTTTTTCTGGATGGTAAGCCCTAAAGACATGAAGGTTACTTTTCCGTACGAAGCGGATTAGGTCGGACGGCGAATGAAATTAGCGCATAGCGTCGTCGATTGGTTCGCTAAGGGTCGCGGCGCGATCGCCCTCGCGCTGATCGCGGGCGTTTTGCTCTTTGGATGCGGCGAGAAACAGCCGTCGCCGTCGTCGGCGCAATCGGCGGAATCGTCGCCCGCGCAACCTTCGCTACCTTCGCAAACGCAACCGCCGATCGCGATCAAGCCCGTCGTCGTCGAGCCAGCGACCGTCGCGCCAAAAGAACAAAACGTTACGCTAATCGCCGTCGGCGACAATTTGATTCACGTCGGGCTAATAAAAGCGGCGCGGACAAAAGACGGATACGATTTTGCGCCGTTTTACGAGGAGATTAGGGCGATCGCTCAAAGCGCCGATATAGCTTTTATCAATCAAGAAACGCTAATTTCGGGCAAAAAATTCGGTTATTCGGGCTATCCCGCTTTTAACGGTCCGGTAGAAATTGGAAAAGCGATCTACGATGTTGGTTTTAGGGTGATAAATCACGCTACAAATCACGCTATGGACAAGGGTAAAAAAGCGCTGTTGGCGACGATAGATTATTGGAAAACAAAAGAGGACGCTATCGTATTAGGCGTTCATGCTTCGCAAGCGGAGCGCCAAAAGCCAAAAATCTTAGAAATAAAAGGCGCGAAGTTTGGTTTTTTGGCATATACGTACGGCTTAAACGGAATTAAATTGCCAAAAGAAGCGCCGTATCTGGTTTCGCTTATAGACGTAAAAACAATGGCAAAAGAGATCGACGAGTTAAGGGCGCTTTGCGATTTTCTTATCGTCTCCATGCATTGGGGAGAAGAATATAAGCATATTCCAGTTAAAACGCAGGAAAAACTCGCGCAATTTTTAGCCGATCGCAAGGTGGATTTGGTGATAGGACATCACCCGCACGTTTTACAAACGGCGCGTTGGATAGAGCGCGAAGACGG
>JAISMA010000240.1 GCA_031276985.1 Helicobacteraceae bacterium
AGCGCCAGCGAATGATACGTTCCAGCCGCAACCCGCGCGATCTTTTTGCCGCTTAAAGACGCGATAGGCGTAAAAGTTTCGCTTATGTCGACGTCGTCCAAACCTAGCTGATAGCTTCCGTTTCCGCCCGCGCCGTAAACCTTGCCGTCAATATCCAGCGCCAGCGCGTGCGCGTAACTTGCCGTAACTTGCGCGATCTTTTTGCCCTCCAAAGACTTTACAAGCGTAAAACTTTCGCGGTCGTTTTCCTTGCCGCTTGTCCCCAAACCTAACTGCCCGAATTCGTTATCGCCCGCCGCGTAAACCTTGCCGCTAAAGTCGATTGCAAAAGAGCAAGAGCCGCCTGTCGCGATCGCCGCGATTTTTGCGCCGCGCAAGGACTTCACCAGAGTGAAGTTTTCGCGGTTTTTGCGGTCGCCAAGCCCTAACTGACCGCGATCGTTCGCGCCCGCGGCATAAACTTTGCCCTCCGCGTCCAGCGCCAGCGAATAGTAATCGCCCACCGAAACAGCGACGATCTTTTTGCCTTTTAGCGATGAAACCAGCGTGAAATTTTCGCGGTTGTCTCTATCGCCAAGTCCTAGTTGACCGTTGCCGTTATTACCCGCCGCGTAGAGTTTGCCCTCCGCGTCCAGCGCCATAGAATGTTCGCCGTCCGCCGCGAGAGCGACGATTGTTTTGTCGTCCAGATCGGAAATATGCGTGAAAAAATAACGGTCGCTTGTATCGCCAAGCCCTAGCTGCCCGCGATTGTTCTTGCCCGCCGCGTAGAGTTTGCCGTTTTTCGTTAGCGCGAGGGTGTGAAAATTGCTCGTGGCGGCGAAAGGCTGGGCGACGCGATCGTTTGGCGCGGCGATCGGGCGATCGGGCGCGGTAACCGCGACGTTTTGGCGCTCAAGCACAAAAACGGGCGCGAAGACGGTACTGTCGGCGGCGTCAATTGTCGCGTAGATTGCGCCGCTAAAGTCGATAGCGTACGACAGATCGCCGCCCGCTTCGATCGTCTTGATTTTTTTATCTTGTAGCGAAGGGATAGGCGCGAAGGTTTGACGCGCTTTTGCGTCGCCCGCAATGCCGTAGCCCGCGCCCGCGCCATAAACGTTTCCGTCGCTATCAAGCGCCAGCGAGTGTCCGAAGCCCGCCGAGATCGCCGCGATTTTTTTGTCGCTAAGAGAGGTTACAAGCGTAAAAACGACGCGGGCTTTTTTGTCGCCAAAGCCTAATTGCCCGTTTTCGTTCATGCCTGTGGCGTAAACGTTTCCGTCGCTTGTTAAAGCCAGCGAATGCGCGTAATTCGTCGAGATCGCCGCGATTTTCTTGCCCGCAAGCGTTTCGATAAGCTCAAAACTCACATGGTATCCGTACGATTCGCCGCCCAAACCGATCTGCCCGAAGCCGTGATCGCCCACGCCGTCGTCGCCCGCCGCGTAGAGTTTGCCCTCGTCGTCGATTGCGAACGAATGCATGTAGCCCGCCGCGATTGCGACGATCTTTTTGCCTTCAAGCGAGCGCGCGGGCGTAAAGACGCGGAACGAAAAGCGCTCCTCGCCGACGCCTAACTGCCCAAAGTCGTTATTTCCCGACGCGTAAACAACGCCGTCGCTTGCCAAAGCCAGCGAGTGATAGCCGCTTGCCGCGATTGCGACGATCTTTTTGCCTTTTAGCGAAGGAATAAGCGTAAAAGTTTGGCGCGTTTTTGAATCGCCGATAATGGCGTCGCTTGCGCCCGATCCGTAAACGTTTCCGTCCTTATCTAGCGCCAGCGCGTGCAAATCGCCTATCGCGATCGCCGTTATGTTTTTACCCGCTAAAGAAGGAACTAGCGTGAAATCGTCGCGGGCGATATTGTCGCCGACTCCTAGCTGACCGAAATAGTTAGAGCCGCGCGCGTAAACGTTTCCGTCGCTTGAAAGCGCCAAAGAAAAACGGTTGCCCGACGAAACGGCTGTCGCAAAAAGTTGAGCGCTTGCGGCGGCGTTTGCGCTTGTTTGCGCGTTTGCGGCGGCGTTTTTGCGCCCATACGCGCAACCGATAACGACGGCTAAAACGACGGCTGAAACCGCGACGATCGCGGCGAGGTTAAGCGACGACATTGACGATCCTTGTTTGAAATGCCAAATGTTAGCGCCGATCGCTTTAGCGACTACGCAAAATCGCGGGCGTGAAAACGGCGCGATCGTTTTGGTCGCCAACGCCTAATTGTCCAAATTCGTTCATTCCCGTCGCGTAAACCTTGCCGCTTTCGTCGATTGCGAACGAATGATAATCGCCCGCCGCGATCGCGACGATTTTTGCGCCGCTTAGAGACGAAACAAGCGTCCAAGTTTGGCGGTTTTTGTTGTCGCCTAAACCTAGCTGACCGTTTTTGTTGTAGCCCGTCGCGTAAACTCTGCCGCTAAAGTCCAACGCCAAAGAGTGAGACGATCCCGCCGCGAGCGCCGCGATTTTTGCGCCGCTTAGAGACGAAACAAGCGTAAAATTTTCGCGCATATCCGTATCGCCAAGCCCTAACTGTCCCTCGTAGTTCCAGCCCGCCGCGTAAACTTTGCCTTCGCTATTTAGCGCCAGCGAATGCGAATTTCCCGCCGCAACCCGCGCGATCTTTTCGCTTTCTAGCGAAGTTACGGGCGTGAAAAAAGTATAGCTTTCGCTTACGTCGCCCAAACCTAACGCGCCGTATTCGTTAGTACCCGCCGCATACGTTTTGCCTTCGCTTGAAAGCGCCAAAAAGTGTATTTCGCCCGCCGAAATTGCGACGATCTTTTCGCCGTTTGGCAAAGGGACAAGCGTAAAAGTAAAATAATCCGCGCCTATACGATGATCCGCGCCTATGCGAAGCCAACTTTTTTCGTCGTTTATGTCTGTGGCGTAAAGTTTGCCTTCGCTTGTTAGCGCGAGAGAACGATCTCCGCTTGTCGCGATCGCGGTAACGTTTTTGTCGCGCAAAGACTTTACGGGCGTAAAAACGTCGCGACGATCGTAATCGCCTAAACCGAGACCGCCGTCTTCGTTGTAGCCCGTCGCGTAAACTTTGCCGTCGCTATCAAGCGCTAACGAGCGGAGAAAGCCCGCCGCGATCGCGACGATCTTTTTGTCTTCGAGCGACGCGACAAGCGCGAAAGTTTGGCGATTTTTATCGTCGCCAAAGCCTAGTTGCCCGCTTTCGTTCATGCCCGTCGCGTAGACTTTGCCCTCCGCGTCGAGCGCTAACGAGTGATAGCGTCCGCCGACAGCGATAGCCGCGACTTTTATTTCTCGTTGATCGGCGGCGTTCCGATCGGCGGCGATTGCGATTGTTTGCGCGTTTGCGGCGGCGTTTTTGCAAACGAGCGCGTATCCGATAGCGAAGAGGGCGATCAAAACCGCGACAATCGCGGCGAGGTTAAGCGACGACATTAACGAGCCTTTTGATTGCGAATGCCAAATGTTAGCGCCGATCGCTTTACGCGCAAACCGTTAGCGATCGGGCAAAGCGACAAGCGTGAAAACGTTGCGGTCGTCTTGATCGCCGACTCCAAGTTGTCCAAATTCGTTCGCGCCCGTCGCGTAAAGTTTGCCGTCGCTTGTCAAAGCCAGCGAATGAGAGCCGCCAAACACGGATTGAGTTTTGCCCGCCGCGACCGCGACGATCTTTTTGCCTTCAAGCGACGAAACAAGCGTAAAAACTTTGCGCCGCATCGCTTCGCCAAAATCATTCTCGCCGCCGTAACCCAAACCTAGCTGACCTCTGCCGTTGTCGCCTGTGGCGTAAACTTTGCCGTCCGAATCAAGCGCCAGCGAATGCCTATAGCCCGCCGCGACTTGCGTAACGTTTTTGTCGCTCAAAGAGGCGACTTCGGTAAAAACGTCGCGTTCGTCGTCGCCAAACCCTAGCTGTCCGTTGCCGTTCCAGCCCGCCGCGTAAACTTTGCCGTCCGCGCCTAACGCCAACGAATGATTTTCGCCCGCCGCAACCGCGACGATTTTTTTGCCTTCAAGCGACTTCACAAGCGTGAAAACGTTGCGATTTGAGTAATCGTCGCCTAAACCAAGTTGAGCGCTGAAGTTATATCCCGTCGCGTAAACGTCGCCGTTTTCGCCAATCGCGAAAGAGCAATAAACGCCCGCCGCAATCCGCGCGATTTTTTTGTCGCGAAGAGACGAAACGGGCGTAAAAACGACGCGGGCTTTTCCGTCGCCAAACCCTAATTCGCCGTTTCCGTTTGCGCCCGTCGCGTAAACCCTGCCTTCGCTTGTCAAAGCCAGCGAATTCGCTTTGCTTGCGGCGAGCGCGACGATTTTTTTGTCTTTTAGCGAGCGGACAAGCATAAAGGTTTCGGGGTAACTCGCGCCCAAACCTAGCTGCCCGTTTCCGTTTGCGCCCGTCGCCCAAACTTTCCCCTCGCTTGTCAGCGCCAGCGAATGAGCTTCGCCCGCCGCGAGAGCGATTATCTCTTTGTCCTCCGACAAAGGAACGGGCGTAAAAAGAGAACGGCGATTTGTTTCGCTCCCGCCGCGAAGCCCAAGCTGACCATATTCGTTATCGCCCGCCGCGTAAAGTTTGCCGTCGATTACGACCAACGAATAAGCGCCGCCCGTTGCGATGATTGGCGGCTTGCTTGCGTCTTTGCAAAGGGCGAAATAAGCGGCGGTTGCGGCGATCAAAACCGCGATTAAAACCGCCGCGATTGCGAATGGTTTGCGTCTGTTTTGCGGCATTTTCATCCTTTATTTTGATTGGCGTTCGCTTAAAGTTACAAGCGCGAAAACGTTGCGGTATTTATCGTCGCCCAAACCTAGTTGCCCGCTTTCGTTCATGCCCGTCGCGTAGATTTTGCCGCTTTCATCGACCGCAAACGAATTCCAACCGCCCGCCGCAATCCGCGCTATTTTTTTGCCCTCAAGCGATGAAACAAGCGTGAAAACGCCGCGATCGTTTTCGTCGCCAAGCCCTAGCTGACCCTCGTTGTTCCAGCCCGCCGCGTAAACTTTGCCGTCGCTTGTCAAAGCCAGCGAATGAGCCTCGCCCGCCGCGATCGCCACGATTTTCGCGCCGCTCAAAGACGAAACAGGCGCGAAAGCGTTGCGATTGCCGTCGCCTTCCAGCCCTAGCCGTCCGTTGTCGTTCGATCCCGCCGCGTAAACTTTGCCGCTTGCGTCCAGCGCCAGCGAATGCTCTTTGCCCGCCGCAACCGCGACGATTTTTTTACCTTCCAGCGACTTCGCAAGCGTAAAAACGTTGCGATTTGCGTTATCGCCTAAACCTAGCTGACCGTTTGCGTTGTAACCCGTCGCGTAAACGTCGCCGTCGCTTGTCAAAGCCAACGAAAGCGCCAGCGCATAAACGCCGCCCGCCGCCGCGACTCGCGTAATTTTTTTGCCTTCAAGCGACTTCACGGGCGCGAAGGCGTTGCGAGCGGCGTTGTCGCCCAAGCCTAACTCGCCGCTGTAGTTCCAGCCCGCCGCGTAAAGTTTGCCGTTTTCGTCGATCGCGAATGAATGATCAAAACCCGCCGCGACAGCCGCGATTTTCGTATCGGCAAACGGCGCGACAAGCGCAAAAGTCTCGCGCTGAAGCTCGTCGCCAAGCCCTATTTGTCCGTTGTTGTTCGCGCCCGTCGCGTAAACCCTGCCTTCGCTTGTCAAAGCCAGCGAATGCTCCGCGCCCGCCGCGACCGCCGCGATCTTTTTGCTTGTCGGCGACGCGACAAGCGCGAAGGCGTTGCGACCCGCGTTGTCGCCCAAACCTAGCTTGCCGTTTAGATTATCTCCCGTCGCGTAAACGGCGCCGTTTGCGTCGATTGCAAGCGAATGATAACCGCCCGCCGCGACAATCGGGTATTTGCTTTCGTTTGCTACGGCGATCGTTTCAGAGGCGATCGGCGAAGCGCCCGCGCTTTTGCCTTTGCAAAGGGCGAAATAAGCGGTTGCGGCGATCAAAACCGCGATCAAAACCGCCGCGATTGCGATTGGTTTGCGTCTGTTTTGCGACATTTTTATCCTTTATTTTACTTTTACGCTCGTTTTATAGTTTTTTTATAAAGATCGCCGAACATCTTTTTTACTTAGCAATGTCGTCGATCTTTAATTCATTTACTAAATAGGCATAGGTTTTTATAAACTTGCGATTTATGCCAACAAACTTACCTGTGTCATGATCGTCATTATATTTAATTTCTAAATAATAATATCTATCGCTTTTATTCTTAAATAAGAGATCAATGTCGCGCTTAAAGGTATTTCGATTAGGATCGGCGTCTGTTAAAATTTGATTTTGTAGATTTTGAAATTCCGTATTGCAAAAGCCGTCTGGTCGCAATTGACATTCGGTAATGCAACGATCGATTTTGCGATTAAAATTTATTAGATCTTTTACGTTATTGTTCATTCTGCTTTTCCGAATATTCATATCTTAGATTACTTATAGGCACAAATTCGTTGCCGCGTTTATAGAAAAAGTAATCCCAACCGTTATTGTTTGGCAAATTCAGATGTTTGGCGGACATTTTATGAATCGACAAAATATCTGTTCCGTCGTTAACATAACCGTTGCTTATTAAATTGCCTATAAACTCGCCTTTTTTATTATAAAGGCTTTCTCCGTTTTTCAGATAGCCGCTATCGATCAGCTGTTTTGTATTAACTCGCGGCGGTTTTACCTCAAGGGATAAATTGTGCAAATCGGTATTTTCTATTTTTACTTCCTCAATGCGCTTTTTGGCGGCTTCGATATATTTTTGTTCCATTTCTATGCCTATATAGTTGCGCGATAGCCGCTTTGCGACCGCGCCTGTTGTGCCAGAGCCAAAAAACGGATCTAAAACAATATCATTGGGCTGTGTCGTGGAAAGAATCGCTTTGTAAAGCAATTTTTCAGGTTTTTGCGTGGAATGGGCTTTTTTGCCGCTTTCGTCCTTTAATCGTTCGCCGCCGATACAAATACTAATGTCCCAAACGCTTTTATCTTGTTTGTCGCCATTCAAATGTTTCATCGTTTTATAATTAAACGTGTATTTTGATTTTTGGCTGGGGCAACACCAGAGCAACGTTTCATGAGAATTTTGATAGCGCGTACCGCCGAAATTTGGTACGGCGTTTGGCTTTGACCAAATAATATCGTTAAGTATCCAAAAGCCTAAATTTTGCATTATATAACCGAGTCTATAGATATTTTGAAAAGAGCCAATAACCCAAATTGAACCGTTTGGCTTCAAAATTCGCCTGCATTCTTTTAGCCATTTTTCGCTAAATTCATCGTATTCTTTATATGTATTAAATTTGTCCCAATGATCTTCGACTCCGTTAAATTTTGCGCCATTTGTTCTTAACAATTCGCCTTCGGTTTGCATCCAATAAGGAGGATCGGCGAAAATTAAATCAATAGAATTATCGGGAATAAGCGCAAGATTTGTAACGCAATCGCCTTCAAGTATCGTATTAAGGAATTTATCCAGAGATTTATTCATTGCGTAAAACTTTTATTGAAATTTTATCGCACATTTTATAACACAAATCCTTAACAAAATCGTTCAATCTTCGCGTCGATCGCCTTAGCGATCATTCAGAGAAACGGGAACAAAAACGCCTTCTGCGTCAAGTTCGCCCAAACCTAGCTGTCCGCTTGCGTGATTGCCCGCGCCGTAGATTTTGCCGTCTGTATCCAGCGCCAGCGAATGATCGCCGCCCGCGACGATCATGACGATCCGTTTGCCTTCAAGCGACTGCGCGGGCGTAAAAACGTTGCGGCTTTTTTTATCGCCCAAACCAAGTTTGCCGCAGAAATAATCGCCCGCGGCGTAAACCCCGCCCTCGCTATCAAGCGCAAGCGAATGCGAATCGCCCGCCGCAATCGCGACGATCTTTTTGCCCTCAAGCGACGCGGGCATAAAGATATTGCGATCGTTTCTTACGCCGCTATCGCCCAAACCCAGCTGTCCGCTATCGTTTGCGCCCGTCGCGTAAAGTTTGCCGTTTGAGTCCGCCGCCAGCGAATAACCGCCACCCGCCGCGATCGCGACGATTTTTTTGTCGCTAAGAGGCGCGATAAGCGTAAAGGTTTCGTTAAACTCCGCGAAATCGACCGCGCCCAAACCAAGCTGACCGCGCAGGCTGTATCCCGCCGCGTAGACTTTGCCGTCCGCGCTTAACGCCAGCGAATGCTCTCTGCCCGCCGCGATCGCGACGATTTTTTTGCCTTCCAGCGACTTCACAAGCGCGAAAACGTTGCGATCGGCATTATCGCGGCTTGTCCCCAAACCCAGCTGACCGTTGAAGTTCATTCCCGTCGCGTAAACGTCGCCGCCAGAGTCGATCGCAAACGAATGATAAACCCCCGCCGCGACCGCCGCGATCTTTTTGCCTTCAAGCGACGCGACAAGCTCAAAGGCGTTGCGATTGTCGTTGTCGCCCAAACCTAGCTGACCCGCGCCGTTAAGTCCCGCCGCGTAAACTTTGCCGCCGCTATCCACAGCCAAAGCGTGATAGTTGCCCGCCGCGATTGCGACGATCTTTTGCGCTTTGAGCGATTTGGCGATTGTGAAAACGTCGCGGTTTTTGCCGTCGCCCAAACCTAGCTGTCCGTATCCGTTGTTGCCCGCCGCGTAAAGCCTGCCGTTTGTATCCAGCGCCAGCGAAAACTCCCAGCCAGCCGCAAGCGCGATTATTTTAGGCTCGTTCGCGGCGGGCAAAGAGGCTTTGGATACGCTTTCGGGCGCGGCTTCGGATGCGGCTTCGGAAGCGGCTTCGGAAGCGGCGAGGTTAGGCGCGAAAAGCGCGGCGATCGTAACGGCTAAAAACGCGAAAGACGCGGATTTTTCGCCGCGTTGAAATGCGCGAATTGGCGACATTGAACTCTCCTTGAACGAAATAAAACAAGTCGCCAATCGTAGCGCTAACTTGTTTTAGCGATTTGGCAAAGGTACGCGCATAAGCGTTTTGTCATCAAGCCCTAGTTGCCCGTATTCGTTGTCGCCCGTCGCGTAAACTTTGCCCTCTTTGGCGGAGAGGATAAACCGAATGACCGCTACTGATCGCAATCGCGCAATACGCGGCGCGGCGGCTGTTTTGCGGCGTTTCGTCTGGAGGCGCTAAAAATCCTTGCGAATAAATTGAGATCGCATATTAGCGACGATTGTTTTACGCGCTAATTTTTAGCGATTTGGCAAAGGTACGGGCGTGAAAACGGCGCGACGCGCATTGTCGCCCAAACCTAGCTGACCGCGGCGATTATATCCCGCCGCGTAGATTTTGCCGTCGCTTGTCAACGCCAAAAAGCAAGGAGCAAAATTACCGTACCAAGCCGCCATTGCGACGATCTTTTTGCCTTCAAGCGACAAAACCGCAAAACCTTGTCGACGTTCTTTGTCGTCGATTTTCGGTTGAGCGCCGTAGTTATCGCCCATAACGTAAAGTTTGCCGTCGTAGTCATCGCCCATTGCGTAGATTTTGCCGTCGTCGCCTAACGCCAACGAAAATAGTTCGCCCGTCGCGATAGCGATGATGTTTTTATCGCGCAAAGCCGAGACAAGCCTCCAAACATTGCGACCGTTCGCGCCGCCAAAACCCAGCTGACCGCTGTCGTTCCAGCCTGTCGCGTAGAGTTTGCCTTCGTTATCAAGCGCCAGCGAATGAGCGCCGCCCGCCGCGATCGCGACGATCTTTTTGCCTTCAAGCGACTTCGCAAGCGTAAAGGCGACGCGCCTGTCGTAATCGCCCAAACCTAACTGCCCGAATTCGTTCGATCCCGTCGCGTAGAGTTTGCCTTCGTGTGAGAGCGCTAGCGAATAATCGCCGCCAGCGGAGATCGCGACGATTTTTTTGCCCTCAAGCGACGAAACAAGCTCAAAATTATTGCGGAATTTATCGTCGCCAAAACCTAACTGACCAAAGTCGTTCTCGCCCGTCGCGTAAAGCCTGCCAAGCTCATCCAGCGCCAACGAATAAGGGCGTCCCGCCTCGATAGATTCTCCCGCCGCAACCGCGACGATCTTTTTGCCTTCAAGCGACGTAACAAGCGTAAAGGCGACGCGATTGTCGTTGTCGCCCAAACCAAGCTGACCGCCTCCGTTTGCTCCCGTCGCGTAAACTTTGCCGTTTGCGTCCAGCGCCAGCGAATGAGTAATGCTCGTCGCGATCTCGACGATCTTCTTGCCCTCAAGCGCCGCGACAGGCGTAAAAACGTTGCGATCGGTTTTATCGCCCAAACCAAGTTGACCATATTCGTTAAAGCCGCTTGCGTAAAGTTTGCCGTCGCTACCCGCGACAAACGAATGATCATAGCCCATTGCGACGATCGGCGGTTTGTTTTCGCTTGACGCTTTTGCGCTAGTCGCAAAGTAGACGCTCGCGCCGATAAGCGTTGCGCTTAAAACCGCAAGCGGTAAAACTCTGATAAAACGGCGCATTGGCGATCCTTTGCGTTTTAATGACGAAATGCTATCCGATTCGCGTTTGATTTGACGGCATTAAAAATCCTTGCGAATAATTTCGCGCAAAATCATACATAAAGTAAAATATCAATCGACAAAAGCGTTTTGACAAGGAGAAAAAATGGATTTGAGCGCGATAAATTGGACTGTGGTAGCCGCGTGCGCGCTTGGGCTGCTTTTCGCGTTGTGGGCGCTGAAAAAGTTTCTGTGGAGCATGGTGCGTTTTGCTAGGTTTGAGCCGAATAGCTACGTGTTTCGCTATCGCGGCGCAAAAATCGCGGCGGAGGGCGCGGGGCTTTCGTTTTTCTATTTCGCGCCGACGACGTCGCTTCTGGTCGTGCCGATCGGCAGCGAGGACGCGCCGTTTATGCTTTCCGAAATCTCCTCCGATTTTCAGGAGCTGACTTTGCAGGGGCAGATCACCTATCGCGTTTGCGATCCGTCCAAAGCGGTGAAAATGCTCAACTACGCAATCGACAATTCGCGTCTTACCCACATATCCGACGATCCGCAAAAATTACCCGAACGGCTGATCAATCTGGCGCTGGTCGTCTTAAAAGGCGCGGTGCAACGTATGCGCTTAAAAGACGCGCTTGTCTCCGCCGACGAGCTTGCGCGCAAAGCTACGGAAGCGCTGGCTAAACACGAAATGGTCAAAACGCTTGGCGTGGAGATTTTGGCGCTATCCATTGCGGCGATCAAGCCGACGCCCGAAACCGCCAAAGCGCTGGAAGCCGAAACCCGCGAGGAAATTTTGAAAGAATCCGATCAGGCTATCTTTTTGCGGCGCAATTACGCGATCGAACAGGAGCGCATTATCCGCGAGAGCGAGCTAAATACCGAAATCGCCGTGGAAAGCAAAAACCGCGAAATCCGCGAAACGCGCATGGAAACCGAGCGGCTTGCGATGAAAAAAGAGCATGAAATGGCTGAAGAACGCCTCGCTTTTCAGGCGCGACAAGAGGAAAAGAAACAGGAGTTAGTCGATCTCACATCGCGCAACGCAAAAGCGCAAGCCGACGCCAAAGCCTACGCGCTCAAAGCGGTTATGGACGTTTATGAGCGGACAAATCCCGAAGCGCTGAAGGCGCTAACTTACGCGGGGCTGGATTCGGGGCGGCTTTTGGCGCATGCCTTTCTGGGCATTGCCGAGCAAGCCGACAAGATCGGAAATCTCAATATCACGCCCGATCTGCTGGATTCCATTATGAAAAACGGGCTAACAAAGCCCGCGAAAAACTGAAGGCGCGATGAAAGAATACGACAGGCGCATTGTCGTTATCGTGCGGGAGACGCGGCTGGAAAAGGTGCTGGCAAGCCAAAACACGATGACGCAGGCGAAGTTTTACATCGGCAGTCTGGGCGGCGATTTTGGCGAATACGAAGCCGAGCATAACCAATACAACGCTTCGATACAAGAAACGAGGCAGGCGATCGAGGGCTTAGGCAAGGTTCAGTTGCTAGATCGCAAATACCTGCCCAATTTCATTTTCGCGGAAGGCGACGTGGTGTTGGCGGTGGGGCAAGACGGGCTGGTGGCAAACGCGATCAAATATCTGGACAATCAGCCGATCATCGGCGTCAATCCCGACGCAAGCCGCTGGGACGGCGTGTTGTTGCCTTTCGCGCCCAAAGACGCGGCGCGGATCATACGCGAAACGCTGGCGGGAAAACGCCGAATCGAGGAGGTTAGCATGGCAAAGGCGCGTCTGCAAAACGGGCAGGAACTGTTGGCGGTGAATGACTTTTTCATCGGACAGCGCACGCACGTTTCAGCCCGCTACATCATCAAGCACGCGGGCGCGCAAGAGCCGCAATCCTCAAGCGGCGTCATTGTCTCAACGGGACTCGGCTCGACGGGCTGGCTAAAAAGCGTTATCGCGGGCGCGACGCGCATATCCGCGTCGGTTATCGGTCGTCCGTACGGCGCGAAGCAAGAGAGCGAAAATCTAATGGCGGAGGACGATATGGGCGAGATTACGCATGGCGCGGCGGAGCTTTCGCAAGAAGAGGCGCAAGCGGCGGTTATAAGAAAGTTTATGGGAGCAAACAAAGAAACCGCGTCGATAGAGGCGATGAAAGAGGATTTCGATCGCCTCATGGGAACTCGCGGCGCTACGCTGTCTCGCAAGAAAAAACCCGTCGCGGCGCGAAAGAAAAGCTATGGTCCTTCGGAGCTTTCAAGCGTGATCGGCAAATGGGGCAGCGACGAACTTATTTTTGCCGTGCGCGAGCCGTTTCCTAGCAAAACGACGGGCACAAACCTAACGTTTGGCAAAATTTCACGCGACGCGCCGTTGCGGATCGAATCCCTAATGGGCGAAAACGGCGTTATTTTCAGCGACGGCATGGAAAACGATTTTTTAGCCTTTAATTTTGGCGCGGAAGCGGCGATTACTCTGGCGGAAAAACGCGGGCATATCGTGGTTTGATTTTGCTTGCGTCCGCGCCGATTGCGGCGTTTATAAAACTTCGTTTTTGCTTAGATATATCAAGCCTTTAACGTTTCTGTAAAAAAACCATAAGAGCATTAGAATGCTTATAATATATACGCCAGCGCCCGCAAGCATCGAAGGCAAAACGCGATCCTTGATCGTTTCATACGGAAAGAAAAACAGACAACATATTACAACGGCGAGATAAATAGAAGCAACCAAATTTGTCTTGAACTGATACGCAAAATGCGTCGCCAAACACTCGTCTTTGCATATATTTTTTAGCGCGAAAGCGCCGATACACAGCGCGATAACAATCAAAGGCGTCTCAAAAAGATACGGCGGGCGCATAAACGCCATTAAGGGCAAATTCAAAATATAAATAGCAAAAGCCGTTTTTCTCACAATCGCGTATCTTTAATCAAACATATCAAGCCTTTAACGTTTCTGTAAAAAAACCATATAACAACCCCGATCGTTATAGCGATTATCGTATAAACCAAAAGATAAGCCAACGCCAGATTTAAATACTCGTCGACAGTTTCGCCAAAATACGCAAGCAAAAACGAGCCGCATACTACGACGACGGCATAAACAAAAAGCGCAAAGTTTGTCTTGGACTGATACGCAAAATGCGTCGCCAAACACTCGTCTTTGCATATATTTTTTAGCGCGAAAGCGCCGATACACAACGCGATAACCGCCAAAGGCGATTCAATGGAATAGCCCAAAGGATAAAACGCTATTATCGCCGCCATGTTCAGAACATAGATAGCAAAAGCCGCGATCTTCACAATTGCGTACCGCCGATCAAATATATCAAGCCTTTGATAATTCTGTACAAAAACCATATACCAATCAAGTTCGCTATAGCGACAAGCGCATAAATCAAAAGATAAGCCAACGCCAGATTGATAAACTTGTCGACCGTTTCGCCAAAACGCGCGCATGTAAGCCCCCCAAACACGCAACCGAAAACGAAAAGAAAAACGACCAGCATAGTATTAAACTGATAGCTAAAATGCGTCGTCAAATACGCATCTTCGCATATATTTTTTAGCGCGAAAACGGCGATTCCAAGCGCTACAAATATCGCTGCGACAAACGCATAATGATAACCCGAAAAACGCCTGCCCAAAAAAACGTAACGAAAAATCAAAAACGCGATCGCGACTAAAATGATAATATAAACAAAATAAGCCGCAAATTCCATATAAATCCTTTACGACAAAAGCGTTGATAAGGATAGCGCCGCGTCGCTTAAAAGTTTTATATCAATTAGCGATTGCCCAAAGGTACGGGCGTGAAAACGTCGCGGTTTTTCTTATCGCCCAAACCTAGCTGTCCGTATTCGTTGTATCCGCTTGCGTAAGCTCTGCCGTTTGCGTCAAGAGCCAGCGAATGATTGCGTCCCGCCGCGATCGCGATGATCTTTTTGCCTTCAAACGACGTAACTTCGGTAAATGTCCAGCGATCCTCTTTGTCGTCAAGCCCAAGTTGTCCGTAACGGTTAGCGCCCGCCGCGTAAACTTTGCCGTCCGCGCCAATCGCCAGCGAATGATTGTCGCCCGCCGCGATCGCGACGATTTTTTTCTCGCTTAAAGACGAAACGGGGGTAAACGCTTTACGCTCGCCCGGAGCGCCCAAACCGAGTTTGCCGCGATTGTTCATGCCCGCCGCGTAGAGTTTACCGTCGCTATCCAGCGCAAAAGAGTGGAAATCGCCCGCCGCGATCGCGACGATTTTTTTGCCTTCAAGCGACGTAACAAGCGCGAAACTATTGCGGCTTTCAATGTCGTTCAAACCAAGCTCGCCGTGCCAATTTCGACCCGTTCCATAAACCTTGCCGTCCGCGCCAAGCGCCAACAGATGATAAGCGCCCGCCGCAACCCGCGCGATTTGCTTGTCGCGCAAAAAGGCGATTTCGGCAAACGCGGCGCGATCCGCATTGTCGCCTAAACCAAGCTGTCCGTATTCGTTGTATCCGCTTGCGTAAGCTCTGCCGTTTGCGTCAAGAACCAGCGAATGATTGCGTCCCGCCGCGATCACGAGGATTTTTTTGCCGTTTAAGTCCGAAACTTGCGTAAATTCGGCGCGATGTTTTTTATCGCCAAAGCCAAGCTCGCCGTAACGATTTTCGCCCGCCGCGTAGAGTTTGCCGTTTTCGTCAATCGCAAACGAATGATATTCGCCCGCCGCGATCGCGACGATTTTATTGCCTTCAAGCGAGGCGGCTTTGGTAAAGGCGCTAACGAACGCGCCCGATCCAATCGCGCCGCCCAAACCAAGTTTGCCGCCCGCCGCG
>JAISMA010000250.1 GCA_031276985.1 Helicobacteraceae bacterium
GCTTGTAAATCTTGTCTCGAGCGCCAACGTCCAAAACATTAACCGTTTTTCCGTCCATTACAATAACCGCGCGAAGATCGCCAAAACGCAAGCGATGAGCGCCTTTGAACTTGCCGACAAGCGGCTTCGGGCGCGGCAACCCCGTTTTCGCAAAAATTTTCAAGCCTTCGACGAGTAGAGCGGCGATCGTCGCGTCCATTTTCTCTAACGTTTTTTGCGCTTTTGGCGCAAAAATTAGATTAAACGGCGGCTTTTCTGGCATTTATCTGCGCTTCGACTTGCTCAAGCGTAAAATATTCGCCGCGTCTTATTTGCTCAAGCGCGGCAGAGTAACTGTCCGACGTCTCGTCGTCGATCTCGTCGCTTTCGTTATCGTCGAGAAACCGCTCGTACATCAACTGCACAAGCGCTCCCTGTTTGATACGCATAGCGTCGGCAAGGCGCTTGATGCCAGTAACTACATCAACGTCAAGGGAAAAGGTTTTTGCTACGCAACCCATTTTTACTCCTTTTTTATTTTTATAATTGTAGCGTATATCGCGCATAATTGTCAAGGTTTTCCGCCGCTTTTCAATAATTTTTCATAGTTTTTCGCCATTATGGGCGAGTTGGCAGATCGCATAAATCGCCCGATAAACGCCTAAAAACCGTCTGAGAAAGCCAAGCTACGCGTCAAACTTTCGCGTCATAAGCATCCGCAAGCGCAGTCGATCGCGCCGCTTGCCGCGACGCATATTTAGCGCCCGTTTGTTAAGCGGCGCTATTTTAAGGATATAAGCGAAATAATTGCGTCAACAAAAAGCAAGGAGTAACAATGCAATCAGTTCTAAAAGCGGCGCTTTGCGTCGGCGTAGCCGCCCAAATTTTATCGGCGGGCGAGACTTTGGTCGAATCCGAAAGTTTAGACGGCTATACCAAATACGCCATCTTCTCGTTTTACGGCAAACGCGGCGCGGGCGACGAGGCAATCGAGCCGTCGCAAGCGGAGCAACAAAGCGCGCCCGTTGGCGAAGAGGCGCAAAGCGACGCGGGTTTAGAGCCGTTGGACGCGACGGAGGAAGCTTCGGCGAGCGAAAACGAAACGTTGGCGTTGGAAGAAGAAGGCGCTAACGAGGAGGCGATCGACGCCGAGCCTAAAACTTCGTCGGACGGCGAAGCGGGCGCAGAGCAAACGCAAGCGCCAGCCGAAGGAGGCGCTACCCAACCCGCGGCGCAAACGCCAGCAGGCGGCGGTTCGCAATTTTACGGCGCCGATTCCGAAGAAGAAGATTGCGGCGATTATTGTAAGTAGCGATCATTCGTTTCTAGTCGCCGCCGCGTTCTTTATTAAAGTGGCGGTAGGCGGCGTTTGTTTTGGAAAAAGCGATTGCGTTGCGGCAAAAACGAGCTTATGAGCGCGGAAAATTTCGAGGCGCTTCTGGCGCAAAAATCGATAAACGCGAGCGAGCTTGAAACGCTTTTGACGGCGCGATCGGAGCAAAAAATCAATTTTGTTTTAATCGATACGCGGGAGAAATACGAGCGAATGCGCCGACATATCGACGGCACAGACGTCGTGTTGCACGCGAGCGGCTTTTACCCAAAGGTTAAAACCCTCAAAGACAAAGATCGCCTCTATATTTTGTATTGTTCCAACGGATCTAGAAGCGCGTTAAACGCGCAAAATATGCGCGAGCTTGGCTACAAACGCGTCCTTAACCTATCAAAAGGCATAGAGAGCTGTAGCGGCAAAATCATTAAAACTAACGACGACGTTAATGCGCCTTGATTTAACGTTAAGCCTTCGAGAAAATATCAGTCGTAATAAAGCCGCCGAATTGATAACAAGCGGCGCTATAACCGTAAATGGAATTTTGCGAAAAAAGCCGTCGTATACCGTCTGCCAAACCGACGCAATTGTTATTAAAAATGGAGATCGTTTTGTTAGCCGATCGGCATATAAGTTGTCGCGTTTTCTAGATGAGATCAAGATAGATATAAACGGCTTAAACTGTCTCGACGTTGGCGCGAGCGCGGGCGGCTGGACGCAAGTTTTGTTGCTAGAAGGCGCTAAAAACGTAACCGCGATCGACGCTGGTACGGATCAGTTAAGCCCAATTTTGCGATCAGATCCGCGCGTGCAGTCCAAAGAAAGAACCGATATTCGCTTTTTCAAGACGGAAACGTTATTTGATCTTGTCGTATGCGACGTTTCGTTTATATCGCTGGAAAAAATTGTAGCCGCGATAGACAATTTAGCTAAAGATAAAATTATCGCGCTGTTTAAGCCGCAATTTGAAGTCGGACGCGCCGCTCAACGCGCAAAAAACGGCGTGGTGCGAGACGAAAAAGCAATCGTCAAAGCGCTGGAACATTTTGAAAACGAGACGAAAAAACTTAAATGGATTTTGCGATCCAAAGCGCCATCGTCGCTTAAAGGTAAAGCGGGCAATCTTGAGTATTTGTTCTATTACGAAAAACCGCCCAAATAACAGCTAAACTCTATAACCGCTTTTCGTTCCGCTCTCGCCATAACCAAACGAAAAGTAGCAACTCTATGAGTAGCGCAAATTTGCGCCTAAGCGGAGACGACGGGAGAACAAGCGCGATTTGCGCAATGAAACGCAAATGGCTTTAACTTTTTATTAAATACACGCCTTCGCTGGTATAACGCGAGGCGATCGCGATCGGCAAACGCGGCGGGCGGAAAGTGAGATTCGAATTTAGAAAGAGAGACGAGTTGGATTCAAGTTCAAAGACGATCGGCAATAAAGGAAGGCGATTGGGAGTTTGTCGCGATCGCGTATTAAAATAGAACGTGAGTTTTTGCGGCGAAAATGCGCAGCGAGGAGGCGAGCGAAAAAAGAGGCGTTCGGATCGCCATTTTTGCATAGACGCAAATTCATTTTACGGCTTTGCGCGATCACTGTTTAGGGCGAGAGAGAGATTAAGGTTCAGGAATGAGGGACAGATGAAAGCCGATCGTAATACTATACTGAAACGCGGCAATTTTGATTTGCGAGGGCGGATTAAAAGGCGCTTAAGAAGCGTTAGGGTTTGAGAATAAACGTTGGATTTGATTTACGATTGCGGGCTAAAAAGCATTTAGGAAACGTTAGCGTTTGAGGAGTAGAACTAGATGAAAGTCGACTTTCTCTGTA
>JAISMA010000006.1 GCA_031276985.1 Helicobacteraceae bacterium
TCTTTCGCTTTTAGCGCGTCGTTGATCGCGGCTTTAATATCGCCCGATTCTTTATAAACGCCGCCGCGATTAACGTATGCGTCCGCATAGTTTGGCTCTAATTCTATAGCGCGGGTATAATCGTCGATTGCCTTATCGTAATCTTTGCGAATATTATAAACATTGCCGCGATTATTATACGCCCGCGCAAAATTTGGATCCGCTTTAATCGCCCGTTCATAATCGGCAAACGCGCGCTCAAAATCGCCTACTTGAAAATAAAGAAATCCGCGATTATTATAAGGCATTGCAAAGTCGGAATCGAGTTTAATCGCTTGATTATAATCCTCAAGCGCGAGTTTCGTACCATTGCCTTTCATAGCAAAATAAATATTTGCGCGATTACAATACAGTTCGGCGGAGTTTGGATCAAGTTTAATCGCTTGGCTGAAATCGGCGATTGCGTTTTCATAACGCCTTAAATAATAATTGGCGAATCCGCGATCGCTATAAAGTTGCGTATAATCGGGATCGACCTTAATAATTTCGGTATACTCTTCGATTGCGCGTTCCAAAGCGCCCATAGTATGATAAGCCTGAGCGCGTTCGTAGCGCACCCCCGCCCAATCAGGTTTGATCTCCAACGCTTTATCAAAATCTTCGATCGCCCTTTTATGATCGCCAAATCTGTGATAGTAAAAAAGCGCGCGTCTATAATACGCGTCGGCGGCGTTTGGCTCGATTTCGATTAGTTTATTCCAATCGGCTAACGCTTTTTCGTAATTGCCTAAAAGTTCGTAAAGTTTAGCGCGCCAATAATAAGCGCTTGCGTGAGCGCGATCGATCGCGATCGCTTTATCGTAATCTTTCAACGCTTCGTCGTATTTCTCCAAATTAAAATAAGAATATCCGCGATCGCATATCATTGCGGCGGAATTTGGCTCGATAGCGATCGCCGTATCGTAATCGGCAATCGCTTTTTCATAATCGCCTGAGCGATCGTATTCCTTTGCGCGATTATAATAAGCGTCCGCGCTGTACGGATTTGCTTTTATTTCTTGCGAATAACGGTCGATTTCGTCTTTTGAACTATCTTGCGCTTCGTCTTTTTCGCCGTTTTCATTAGACGAAAAAAGGGCGCGGATCGTTTGTAATATCTTTGGCATTTTTATCCCTTCGGTTTGCTTGCGTCGATCATCGCGGCGGGATCGACAAGGCGGTCAAAATCGGCTTCGCTCACGTAGCCAAGCTCTAGCGCCGCGGTTTTAAGCGTCAAACCCTCTTTGTGCGCTTTTTTGGCGATTGCGGCGGCGGCGTCGTAGCCAATCGCGGGCGTTAGCGCGGTTACAAGCATTAGCGAATTGTTCAAGTGTCGTTCGATTGTCGCTTTGTTCGCCTTGATTCCAATCGCGCAATGGCGGTTGAAGCTGTTTACGCTATCGCCAAGTAGCCGCGCCGATTGCAAAAAGTTATAGGCGATTAGCGGCTTAAAGACGTTCAGCTCAAACGCGCCCTGACTATTGGCAAAGCCGATCGCCGCGTCGTTGCCCATTACCTGAACGGCGACCATCGTCAGCGCTTCGGCTTGAGTCGGATTGACTTTGCCCGGCATAATGGAGCTGCCCGGCTCGTTTTCAGGAATGACAAGCTCGCCAAAACCGCACCTAGGACCCGAAGCCAGCAGGCGAATATCGTTTGCGATCTTCATCAAAGCGCCCGCAAGCGCCTTGAACGCGCCGTGCAAATTCGCAAGCGCGTCGTGGCTTGTTAGCGCCTGAAATTTGTTTGGCGCGGGAATGAAGCGCTCGTTTGTTAGCTTGTTTAACTCGTCGCAAACCGCTTCGTCAAACCCTTTTGGCGCGTTTAATCCCGTGCCAACCGCCGTCGCGCCGATCGCAAGCTCTCTTGCGAAATCAAGCGTCGATCGTATCTGTCTCGCGCCGTTTTCCAGCATTGCGGCGTAGCCCGAAAACTCTTGTCCCAGCGTAAGCGGCGTGGCGTCCTGCAAATGCGTGCGCCCAATCTTGACGATTGACGCGAATTCGCTAGATTTCGCTTCCAGCGTTTGGCGCAACGCCTCGATCGCGGGCGCTACAAAGCGCGTCGTCTCCAAAACGGCGGCGATATGCATAGCGCTTGGAAAAACGTCGTTGGAGCTTTGGCTCATATTTACGTCGTCGTTCGGGTGGATTTTGCGTCCCATTTTTTTGCCCGCAAGCGCCGCGATCGTCTCGTTTAGGTTCATATTGGTTTGCGTGCCGCTGCCCGTCTGCCACACGCTCAAAGGAAATTCGTCGTCGTATTTGCCCGATAAAATCTCGTCGCACGCCTCGCCGATCGCGCGCGCGAGCCGTTCGTCCATTTTGCCGAAGCGGGCGTTGGCGATCGCGGCGGCTTTTTTCAGCGTCGCAAGCGCGGCGATAAGCGGTTTGGGCATTCGCTCCCAGCCAATGCGAAAATGCTCCAGACTTCGTTGCGTTTGCGCGCCCCAGAGCCTGTCGGCGGGGACTTTAACCTCGCCCATCGCGTCTTTTTCTACGCGGTAATCGCTAACGGGCATAAAAACCCTTCTCTTCCAGCTTGCCAAGCAGCTTATCGACCGATTGCACCGATCGCTTAAACTCCGCTTTTTCCTCGTCGTTAAGCGTTACTTCAATCACTTTTTCAACCCCGTTCGCGCCAAGCACAATCGGCGCGCCCGTTACAATATCGCTATAACCGTATTCGCCTTCAAGTAGCACGGCGCACGGATATATCTGCTTTGCGTCGCGCAAAATCGCCTCGCACATCATCGACGTGGCCAAAGCGGGCGCGTAATACGCCGAACCGCTTTTGAGATAACCCACGATCTCCGCGCCCGCGTTTTTCGTGCGCCTGACGATTTCGTCGATCTCCTCGCGGCTTAACAGATCGGTGATCGGCACGCCCGCCACGGTGGAATAACGGTGAAGCGGAACCATATTATCGCCGTGTCCGCCAAGCACGGTGGCGCGAATTTGTCCCGATCCGTAGCCTAGCTTTTCGTAGATGAAACTCGCCATTCTGCCCGAATCCAGCAATCCCGCCATGCCAATCACTTGGCGTTTGTTAAATCCCGTCTCTTTAAGCGCGACGTAAGTCATCGCGTCGAGTGGATTTGTGATCATAATCACAAACGAATTGACGCAATAGCGCTTCACCTGCTCGCAAATGCCGCGAATGGCTTCGGCGTTTATAAACAGCAGATCGTCGCGGCTCATACCGGGCTTTCTCGCCGCGCCCGCCGCGACGATCACGATGTCGCTGTCCGCTATATCGGCGTAGCCTTCGGCGACGCGCACAATGGTGTGGGCGCGAATAACGGCGGCGGCTTGAGACATATCCAGCGCTTTGCCCCAAGCTACGTCGGGTTTGGAATCTAGCAGGATAATCTCATGCACAATGCCTTGCGTCGCAAGCGAATAAGCCACAGTCGAGCCGACGTTGCCCGCTCCTATAATAGATATTTTTTTACCGCGCATCAATATCCGCTCCCGTTCATACAAAATTATTTAGCGATATTTATGATTATAACACAGCGGCGATTTGGCGTTTTAAGGGCGCGGAGCGCATAATTGTGCCGTTATTTGACGGAGGGTAGTTTTGAGCTCAACGCAGAAAATGATTATCGCGTTTGCGGCGATTTTATTAGCGATTATGTTTTTTTTGTTGGATGACGAAAACGAGGCGATCGATCCGTCAAAAGATCCTTTGCAACAGACCACCGATAAATTAGTGGAAGGCACTGACGAGTTTTATCGCTGGATGATTAAAGGACACAATATAATTATTAGCAAAAAACCAAGCGTAACCGCTTATGTAACTCGC
>JAISMA010000052.1 GCA_031276985.1 Helicobacteraceae bacterium
CAGTTGACGTAAATGCGCTTTTTATCGGTTATATGGTGCAATCTGCCCCACTGATGCCAATTGCTCTGATCAAACGATCGGATTCTACGCGCTATCAATTCGTTTTTGAAGCGATCCAAATACGGAACATAAGCGTTGAATATCATTCGTTTTGTTTTGCCGTTTTTTAGCGTCGACGAACACACAAAATCGGCGTTTCCATAGCGATCGCTCGTAAAGATTTTATCCGCGCCGCTTACCGCGCCCACTTTCACAAAAAATATATCGCTAAAAACAAGCGAATAATCGTTATCGGTAAAAAGCAATTGTCCGTTATTAAACGTAAAGCGTTTGGATATATTTGTCTGCCGTGAAAAGTTGTCTTTTTCAAAGCGAAAGATCACGCAATTTGGCGAAAATCCTTCAAATACGCGCCGATCGCCCAGATCGATTATATCGGTAATCGTGCCTTGATCGTACATATAGCGATTGAGTTTAGCGCTTGAAGTAGCTTTTAGAAATTCGCGCGGCGTAATAAATATCAGCTCGCCGCCGTCGTTTAGATGATTGATAGATTTTTCGATGAAAAACAGAAACAAATTTGTCCGCTCGTCAAACATTTTGGATTGCAGTTTTCGTTTGGTTTCTAGCGGAATATCCTGATAGCGCACATAGGGCGGATTGCCGATAATCGTATCAAACTTTTCGCTAAGCGGATAGTCAAAAAAATCGATATTCAGCGCGTTGTCGTAGCGCCACTCGCGATCGATTTCAATGCTTACGCAATTCGATAGATGTCTGCTAAACGCGCCGTCGCCGCACGAAGGCTCTAACGCGCGCCCAAAATTGCGCCGCAGTTGTAACATATCCGCCACGATCGATTGCGGCGTAAATACCTGCCCCAACGACTCGACGTTACGCATATTGCGGAAAACATTTCTTGAAATTAAGATATATCTTAGAGCGAAGTTTTACCGAAGCGGCTAAATTTGATAATATAAAATCTTTCGCTTCGTTAAACGATCTCGGCGTATGGTTTCTATTGCGATCCCAACGGCATTGAAACGGCAAATTATTGCCGTTTGGATGCAATGAGCTTAATCCTTTTAACGAATTAACGAAAACGTCGGCTGTATCTTGCTTATTGATGACGAGAAAATAGTAATCTTGCTCGCAATTATCTTTTATGCTCTCGCTTAACTTTTCAAAATACGAAAGCCAACCAATCTCGTTTGGAAAATCTGGAAATCTGCCCGCAAGCGCGTAATAGATACCTAATTTACAGCTTAGATTGTCGGCGTGAGTCGTGTCGGTAATTTTTATATTGATCGGGTAGAACTCGCTGGAATTTTCAATAGAGAAATCGAACCAATTTCTACTTCTGGGTATGTCAATGTCAAACCTTTCCTTGATTACGTTTATTACTTCTGATTCGTTTATGGAAGCGTTAATGCGCCCGTCTTCAACCTGCGCCGATAATTTTATTTTTTGCGCCGCAACAAACTCGCTAATATCTTTTAGTATTTGAGCGATAGCCATTCTTTCTCCATAACAAAAACAGCTCCGCGATCGCGCTTTGTAGATCGCCTCGCGCAATGGAATAAAGCGGAAACCGCCGCCAATTAACGGCGGTTTAACGCGATGAAACTATTTGAGCGTTTTAATGTGCGCCGCAACAGTTTCAATATCTTTTTCGCTAAACGGCGCCATGTTGCCTTTCATTAGCGCGCCCGTGCCGTAAGCGTTGTTAGTACCGGCTTTATAGCCTTTGAGCGCGGTAACGATCTCGTCTTCCGTCATTGTGGCGGGCGGACGACCTTTGTTCATGCCCGGTTTGTCCGCTTTCGGACCATGACATGCCACGCACGATCTAAAAAGCGTCGGACCGTCTTTTTGCGCCGCAACCGGCGTAACGACGGGCGTTGGCGGCGGCGTAACTACCGGCGGCGTAACAGGTACGACGGGCGTTGGCGGCGGCGTAACTACCGGCGGCGTTGGCGTAACGACCGGCGGTTTCGGCGTTGACTCGGTTTTCTTATCGTCGCCGCAACCGCCGCTAATCAACGCGACAATAGCCAAAGAGGCGGCAAGCGAGATTGCTCGCGCCGTCAGAACTTTTTGTCTCATTTTCTATATCCCCCTATTGTTTTGAACGTCGCATTATTATAGAAAAAAACTTACATTCGCGTCGCCGTAGCAATCAAAACCCGTTTTTACGCGCCGATCGCCGTTTGCGCTTGATGTTGCCCATTCTTTGGCAAACCGCGTCCGATCGCGTCCGCTTCGCAGTCGCAAGGGACGGATTTATCGCTTTGCGGCGGATTTCTGCCGCCTTTGGCTGAAACGCGCTAAAATTACGGCAAATTACCGAAAAGACGCGCCATGAAATTCGTTCATTTGCACCTTCACACCGACTATTCCATGCTTGACGGAGCTAATCGCCTCGACACGCTGGCGACCGCGCTCAAAGCCAAAGGCATGGACGCGGTGGGAATGAGCGATCACGGCAATATGTTCGGCGCGATCGACTTCTATACCACGATGAAAAAAGAGGGAATTAAGCCGATTATCGGCATTGAAACCTACGCGCACAACTACGACGACATAGGCGTTAAAGAGCTTGTGAGCGAGCCGTATAAGCAACGTTTTCACCTCTGCCTGTTCGCCAAAAACGAGCAGGGTTACAAAAATCTGATGAGACTTTCGAGCGAGGCGTATATGCGCGGGTTTTACTACTATCCGCGCATCAACAAAAAGACGCTTGAGCGCTTCAAAGACGGGTTGATCGCCTCTAGCGCCTGCCTTGCGGGGGAGATCAATTTTCATCTAAACAAAGCCGCCCAAAGAAACAAAGAGCGGCGCGGCGGTTACGAAAAAGCGCTTGAAGTCGCCAGAAGCTATCAAGATATGTTCGGCGAGGATTTTTATATCGAGCTGATGAGACACGGAATCGAGGAGCAGCGCTTAATCGACGATCAAATTATACGAATCGCGAAAACGCTTGGAATAAAACTAATCGCAACCAACGACGCGCACTATACCGAGCGCGAAAACGCCGACGCGCAGGAAGCATATATGTGCATTTCAGGCGGCAAAACGCTAAACGATCCAAAACGGCTGAAGCATTCGGTAAAAGAGTTCTATATAAAAAGCCCCGACGAAATGGCGGCGCTGTTTGCCGACGTTCCCGAAGCGCTGGAGAACACGGTTGAGATTGCTTCTAAGTGCGATCTGGAGCTAAAACTCGTCGATAATAAAAAATATTTTCCCACGCCGCCCAATTATAAATTCGCGCGCAAGGTAGCGCAAGATCGCAAGATCGCGCTAGAGGAAGACGCGCCGTATTCGCACGCAAACGACGCGATCTTGTTTGAAACGTTATGCCGCGAAAAGTTAGAAGCGCGGCTTGCGTATATCGAGGAAAATAAGCGCCAAGATTACCGCGATCGATTAGAGCTTGAAATCGGCGTGATTAAGCAGATGAAATTCGCCGGATATATGCTAATCGTATGGGATTTTGTCAACAAAGCCAAAGAGATGAATATCCCCGTCGGTCCGGGTCGCGGCAGCGCGGCGGGAAGTTTGTGCGCGTACGCGCTGGAGATTACCAATATCGATCCGATGAAATACGGGCTGCTTTTCGAGCGCTTTTTGAATCCGGAGCGCGTATCCATGCCCGATATAGATATGGACTTTTGCCAACAGCGGCGATCGGAAATTATTAAATACGTCGTGGAGGCTTACGGCAAAGAAAACGTGGGGCAGGTGATCACCTATAACACGCTTCAGGCTAAAAACGCGATCCGCGACGTGGCTAGAGTGCTGGACGTTCCGATTCCCGAAGCCAACGCGATGGTAAAACTCATTCCAAAAGTTCTGAATATCACGTTAGCGGAGGCGCTCAAAGCCGAGCCGAAACTACGCGAGCTAATAGATACAAACGTCAACGCGGGCAAAATCTGGAATTTGGCGACGCAACTTGAAGGCTTAAAACGCGCAAGCGGAGTACATGCGGCGGGCGTGGTGATTAGCAACGAAGAGCTATGGAATAAAGCGCCCGTTTGCCTGCCGCCAAAAGGTAAGAGCGAAGAAAGCGACGAGGGCGACGAAAAGTTTGTTCACGACGTGGTTACGCAATACGACGGACACTATTTAGAAGCGGTCGATCTGATCAAATTCGACTTTCTTGGTTTGCAAAACCTTACCGTTGTTGATCACGCTTTAAGATTGATAGAAAAACATGCCAATAAACGGATAGATTTTGATTCCATGCCAATGGATGATCCGAAAGTTTTCGAGATGATCGCAAGCGGCGAAACTTTGGGGGTGTTTCAGATTGAAGGCGAGGGTTTGCAAAACCTAAGCCGTCGCCTTAAACCAAACTGCTTTGAAGACGTCGTGGCTATGGTCGCTTTATATCGACCCGGACCGCTAGAATCCGGCATGTTAAACGACTTTGTCGATCGCAAACACGGACGCGCCAAAACCGAATATATGTTCGCCGCTTTAGAGCCAATTTTGAAACCTACATACGGCGTGATTGTATACCAAGAACAGGTTATACAGATCGTTCAGACGATCGGCGGTTTTTCGCTTGGCAGAGCCGATCTGGTGCGACGCGCTATGGGCAAAAAGATAAAAGAGGAAATGGACAAAGTCCGCGCCGAATTTGCCGACGGCGCAGTCGCAAACGGTTACGATCGCCATAAGGCTTTAGAACTGTTTGAATTGATCGAGAAATTCGCGGGCTACGGCTTTAATAAATCGCACTCTGCGGCTTACGCCGTCATTACATATCAAACGGCGTATCTAAAACGCTATTATCCTGCGGAATATATGTCAGCTTTGCTCACGTACGACGCGCATAGAAGCGAAAAGGTCGCAACGTATATCAACGAGGTTAAGCGGCTTGGGATCGATCTCGTTCCGCCGAATATCAATAAATCGCAGATCGATTTCGAGCCTAGCTACGAGAACGGAAAGCCGCAAATCGTGTTTGGTTTGGGCGCGATCAGAGGCGTGGGCGCGGTGGCGCTGGAATATATTATCGCCTCGCGCAAATCTTTGGGCGGCAAGTTTAACGCAATCAACGAAATGCTAGCCAATATCGACTCGCAAAAAGTGAACAAAAAAGTGCTTGAAGGACTTATCAAAGCGGGCGCGTTGGATTGCTTCAACTACTCTAGGCGCGCTTTATTAACCTCGATTGAAAACATTGTGAAAGCCGCGCAAAACGCCAATAACATTCGCAAGGAAACAAAAGGCGGGCTGTTTGGCGACGAAGCCGAGCAAATGGCTAACGAAGTAGGCGTGGATATTTCGCCGCTTGAAGAGCTGGAACAAAAGATATTGCTAGAATTTGAAAAAGAATCGATAGGCTTATATATTTCTGGACACCCGCTGGATAAATTCAGGGAGGAATTAAGCGGTTTTCGCTACACGTCGTGCGAAGCGATCAAGCGTTTCGCAAAAGAGGAGGGCGAAGGCGAAGAAAACGGCGAGCTTGAGGCGCAAGATCGGATCGAAGACGGCGCGGAAACGCTTATGATAGGCAAAGTAGAAAAAATCGAAAGTAAAATCAGCAAAAAAACGGGTAAAAAATTCGGCGTGATCCACTTTGCCGATCTAAGCGGAGCGGTTGAATTTACGATCTTTGAGCGCGATATGCAAAAGCTGGAAAATATGGACGCCGATCGACCGATAGCTTTTAGCGTTTTAGTCGAAAAAAACGACGAGCGGCTTACGATGCTTGTAAGACGAGTTATGAGTCTTGAAGAAGCGCGAGGATATAAAACGTCAAAAGGCGACGACAGAAAAAGCGGTAACGGCGGATCGCAAAAACCGCCAAGATCGCAAAACTCACAAACGCCAAACGCGGCGCAAAAACCGCCGATCGCAAAAAGCGAGCCTATGATTTTGGAGATCGATCGCGGCGAGCGATCGGATGTGTTTGAAAAACTCTATTCAATAATTCGCGCAAATCCGGGCGCAAAACCCGTTCGCATAAGAATACGATCGGAGCAAAACCACATAGAGATGACGACTCGTCTTAGCGCGTCGGAAGCCGTACGCGACGAAGCGGCGAAAATCGGCGTCGTATATATAGGATAAAAGCGTTAAGTTGCGGGGATTTGCGCGTTGCGTCCAAAACAAGAACAAAGAGCGTTTTTGCTAATGCCCTTTAGCGGCGAAACGGCGCTAAAAAACGCGCACCCTTACGAGCCGTTTAACTGCGCCAAAGCATATAAGATCGTAATCGGATCAATCCCTCCGCCAAGATTTTGCGAAACAAGCCCAAAACGGTTATACAAAGGCGATATAGATTGGTATTACGGCAGCAGAAATAATCTGTTTTGGAATATGGCAAGCGCGTTGGCAAAAGAGCCGCTTCAAGAGGTAAAAAGCCGCCAGTTATTTTGCGAAAAATATTCCGTGGGGTTTGTGGATATAATCAGATCGTGCAATCGCAAAAAACGCGCCGCCAGCGATCAATATCTATGCAATATATCGCCAATCGACATATCCAAAATTCTGCGCGAAAACGTCGGCGAAAAAACGCGAATATTTTTCACTAGCGTTTTTGCGGCAAAGCTGTTTAAGCGGGCGATTGTCGGCGATATAACGGTAGATCCTCAAAATCGCGCGGACTTCAAGCCTTTTAATCTTGGCGGCAAAACATTCAAAGCGCTTACGCTCTATTCGCCCTCGCCGCGCGCGGCTAACAACAAAGCGATCTGCGCGGGCTATGAAAATTATAAAGCGCTTTTGGATTAAACGGGCGACAAATATATGATTGATTTTGTCAATAAAACGGATTTTATTTTCGATCTATCGCCGCTGGAAACAATCGCAAAAGATTTAAGCGATCGGACGATTGAATTCGTTTTAACCGACGATCAAGATATGCGCGAAATAAACAAAACGACTCGCGGCGCGGATAAACCGACCGACGTATTAAGTTTTCCCATAGCCGATTTTCCGTTTGCGCCGCTTGGATCAATCGCAATATCGATCGACGCCGCGAAAAGACAGGCGCGCGGTTTCGGGCATAGCGCGGAGCAAGAGATCGCCGTTTTATTTCTGCACGGAATCTTGCATTTGCTAGGCTTTGATCACGAGACGGATAACGGCGAAATGTCCGATAAGGAATCCGCTTTGCGTAAGCGCTTTAATCTCCCTCTCGCGCTAACTGAACGCCAAAATTAAACGCATAATTTTTATTCAAAACGACGAAAAAAAAGATAGAGTTATAAACGCAAAGCGAGTTTGTCAAACTAGCCGCTTAGATCGGTTTCAGCAGTCGCGGCATGCCCAAAATACAACCTCGATTCCGCCGTTTTTGCTCCTAAAAGTATACGACCGCGAAGTTACCAGCGCCAAGTCGATCGTAAGCTCGTTTTCGCCGTTCCATATATACGAAACTTTCAGCGGATTTTCCCACTCTTCGCGGCTTTCGATCGTAACGTCGTACTTGAGATTTTTGCGGGCTACAAGCTCCTTTTTCCACGCAATGCGCGAATAATCGTCGATTTGTCCGATCGCGCCGTTTAGATAGCCCGAATAAACCTGCCGAAGCGTTTGGTTTGGATAAAAACATGCGTAGCTAAGATAGTAGC
>JAISMA010000069.1 GCA_031276985.1 Helicobacteraceae bacterium
CTTTTTCCACGCAATGCGCGAATAATCGTCGATTTGTCCGATCGCGCCGTTTAGATAGCCCGAATAAACCTGCCGAAGCGTTTGGTTTGGATAAAAACATGCGTAGCTAAGATAGTAGCCGCGATCCGTTTTGCCATCCGTAAAAATTTGCTTGCAACCGCTAGGAACGCTCCAACGTTTTTCTGCCTTTTGCGCGGCGATCGCCTCGCCTATTTCGTCCGCCGCCGCGCCGATCGCGCAAACTGCCGAAATCGCCAAAAACGCCGCTTTAATTCGCATATTTGTCCTTTCGCGTGTTCGTCCTTTTGTTTGGCTGTTTGATTGTAACCGCCAAATCGTTAAAAACGCTACAATGCGCTCCAAAAATCACAACGGCGGACTTGCATGCGGCTAAAAAATATCAATCGATCGACGGCGGTTTTCTGGCTTTTTTTCATCGGCGCGATCGCGGTCGATCAATTGGTTAAATTCGTAATTTTGGAAGGTTTTCGGTGGAATAGCGCCGCGCTTTCGATCGTGCTGACGCTCAACAAAGGCGTGGCGTTTTCGTTGTTTGCCTCGCTTGGCGAAGCGCTCAAATACGTTCAAGTCGCGCTGATCGTCGCCGCGATCGCCTTCGTGTTTTGGGACAAATTGACCATTCGCTACGCCACGCCGCTTGGCGTTTTGCTTGGCGCGGGCTGTTCAAACCTGCTCGATCGGTTTATGCACGGCGGCGTGGTGGATTACATCTTTTGGCATTACGGATTTGAATTTGCCGTGTTCAATCTAGCCGACGTAGCAATCGACTGCTCGATCGCGTGGATTCTTTGGCGCTATCTTCGCCGCGATCGCAATAAGATTTAAGGGCGTTAAAACGCGATCGGTTTGAATTGTTCTGTTGAACGCGCCAATCGTCCTCCGTCATACCCGCGATGAAGCGATAGCTTCCAAAGGAAGCGTATATCGTGAAGGAAGGCGGGTATCCAAACCTGAATCGCGATCGTCGTTTGCGGTTGCGGGTTTCGACTTTCTGTTTTTTGGATTCCCGCCTTCCTCCGCGCCTTGCGTTTGCAAGCAAGCGGCGCTTCGCGGGAATGACGGGGAGCGGCGGAATGATGGGGGAGGGCAGAGGAATACGCGGATTGAAACAACGTTGTTTTAGGCGATCGCGGCGTTTTTCTTGAGTAAAATCTAGCATTTTGACAAGCAATACATATTGCAAAACTGAGTTTGTAACTTTGCAAAATAAATCATAATTGACAAATTTTTTTGAAATTTGTGGTACAATTGCAACAATTCTATAAAAAGGGGATCCCATGAGAACGGTTGTGTTCGCAACTTTTGCGGTTGTAAGCATTCCAATTGCGTTTTTCGCGCGCGTCTTGGCGAGCGTATTCGCAAGGCGCGAGAGCCGCCGCGTCGCGCCTAGTTTTGCGCTGAAGGCGATAGTTTTATCGCTTGCGGTCATATTTGGCGGAACGCTTGCTCACGCGGCGAGCGGCTCGGCAACGCAGACTCCGCAAGGCAAAACGCTTCCAAAGGAAGCGACAAAAACGCCAAGCGCGCCGAGTCCTCTCACTTTTGCGCCAGCGGGCGGTTCGCAAACGCAACAGCCCCAGCAAAAACCTTCTCGAAGCGGCTTGAAGCCTTCATCGCTCGTTACTACGGCGTACGACATTGAGGCTAGATACAACGAACCGCTTACGTTGAGAAGCACAAGAGAGATTGTGGGCGATATTATCGCGATCGGCGCTAGCGCGGTATGTATACCTCAATATGACCTAGGTATGGGGAGAAATCCGTATATTCCTGGACCTTTGATGTATAACAGAGTTTACGATGATCGGGACGGTCACGGCCGCTACAACTACCAAAGGATAATGGGCGGCGCTACGACGATACTCGGAGGATGCCGCGATCCCAAAGTTACCGCGCCCGCCGTCTACTTTCCCTATGAACAACCCAACGCCCACTCGCGTTATATAGGTTGGGGCGATAATCTGCTTTACGCCAATGTGAACAACGGCTGGGTTTATGGGACGATCAACGAATCCAATACAATGGCAAAGCTAACTCTGCCAAGCGGCGCTAAAATTGTGGAGGCGACGCTTTACTGGACGGGCATGCTTACAAATTTGATACGCCCGCCCGGGGTATGGCCCGTCGATACGCAAAACTGCCTTACAACAAACGACGGACCGTGGAATGGCGGCAACTTTGGCGGAATGTACAACTGCGGACACAATGACGCTCAAGGAGAGGCGATTGTGAGTTCGTACTCCAAAGTACAATTAAAAATCCCTAGCAAAGATTACGTTCCCGTCAAGGGAGACGTGATCTATTCTCGCACCGACTTTATCGACGGCAACGAGCACTATCTGGTAAAAGCGAATGTAACGCACCTAATCGACTCCGATCCTAGCAAGCAAAGCGGCGATTATTACGTTAAAGGCGTTCAGACCAGATTGCACAGCCACTATAACGGCACGTTTGGAGCGTGGACGCTGGTTGTGATCTACGAAAACCCTAACGACACGCCCAAACACATTAGCGTATTTGACGGAATGGAGTACGTTACTCACGATAAAACGGTAGATCTGAACGGGTTTTTGACCCCAATGCACGGCGATGTGGATGGCAAGGTTATCTATATGTCGGCGTGGGCTGGCAACCTAGAATTGCTTGGCGAGGACTGCCTTATCCTGAACTTTGACGGCAATCCTAACTGCTACACCGTTCCAAGCGGCAATCCGGCAGGCGGCAAGGCGGTATTTTTGGGCGGCAGAGGGGATAAATCCAACGCCTTTAGAAGTAGCATTACCACAGACGGCGTTCCAACCGCCGCCAATGGAGCTACGACCGCAAACGCATATGGCATACCGCTACCTGGTAGCATTCCCAGCACTGATTATACGCCGGGCTTTAACCTGCATAGCTACAATCTGCATAACGTGCTTAAAAACGGTCAGACAAAGACAAATCTTAGGATTATGACGGACAAGGACAACCCGGGCGATTATTGGTACGGCTACGGCGACTTTACCAATCTTGAGTTTGTCGCGTTTTCCACCATGATCCATATTCCGTATCTGGGTAGCATTCAACAAGACGCGGAGCTTAGCGCCTGCCCCAACGTGCAAACGTTAAGCGGAACTAGCGTGCATTACACGCTTACCTTTAAAAACACCGGGAACATTTTTGCCGATGACGTTAAGCTTATCAGCAACTTCGCCGATCAGAACATGCTAGACCTAATCGATCACGACCTGACGACGGTTCCCACGCTGAAGATTGACGGCGTGATCAAGGACGGGATCTGCGCGAAAACGGGCTGGGGCATTCAATGCAACGTGGGCAATGTTAGTATTGGCAGCGTCGTTACGGTGGATTACAACGTTACGATCGACTCCAATATCACCGCAACCGATTTCAATACGCCGGGCGGTTTTACAAACACGGCGTACGCCACCTATAACAATCCCGATTACGATCCGCCCAAACCGGTAACTCAGCCTGCGGAAGTAACCGATCCAGTGTTTATCAGCGCGGATTATTGCAACGTGCATAGTTGCGTCGATCCCGCGTTGAACGTGCCTATCAAGACGTTTAACGACGATTCCGGTTTGTTTGTGGTGAGACCGATTCAAGACGTATATGAAAACGCGACCAAAAAAGATCCGTTTGACAAGCCAATGCTGGTTTTCTGCAAAGGTATGAAAGCGTATAACGAGAGCAATGAGCAACAGGGCAAGGACTTTCTCGGAAAAGACGCGAGTTTGCTCGAAACATGGATTCCGTTGCCGATGAGTATGCCGGTTAAGGGCAACGTCGCTCCGAGCCAGCCCATTACCAGCAACTTTCGTTTTACGAAGTTTCTCAGCGACGCGACAAAGGCGTATTACTACGCGCCCGGTCATACGCGCGAGGCGTTGTTTACGCGAGAGAGTAAACCCATTTTGTACGGCAAAAAGATGAAGTCCAACGGCTATTTGGCATGGCAAGGCGACGCGCTTGACACTAACGCAGACAATGCGTATCCGATTTACGGCGTACGCGTAAATCTGGACGATCTAACGCTTCATGAGTCTATGTACAACGACAAAGACGACAAAGGCAAGCCGATTTTCACCTTTGCCAATATCAACCTGATTGGCACGGCGTTGGCGATCGATACGTCCAGCGGCAAATCCGTATATAAATGCCAACCAAAGAGCAAGATTTCCCTTAGCCACTACGGACAGGTTATAAAAGCCGATCTGTTGCGCGATCCGGGCTTGCAGTGCAGCGCGAGCAAGTTAGCCTTTAAGCAACTTAACGGCGGCGGCGATTACAACTATCGCTACGCGGAGCTTAAATCTCCAAGAGGCGGTACGGACGCGGATAAAGCCGACGGCAGTACAGAGCTGTATTTTTCTTGCCGCGACATTAGACAGCACACGGGTTTGACCGATAACGGCTTTTATCTGATCGATCCGATCGATAACAAAGGCGTTCCCATTACGGCTTACTGCACAATGCCTAAAAGTATCGCTCTTAACAAAGAAGAGCTAGTTACGACGAGCTTTTTGTCGCTGGATGGCAAATTGGTCTATTCGACGAACCATATGAACGAGGACACATGCACCAAACTTGGTTTGGCTTTCTTTGTGCCGACCAGCAAAGAGCTGTTCAAGAGTCAGCAAAAGAATTTGGCGGCTCAGTATAGCCAATGGGCGGGATACACGGGTACCAATAACGACTGGCAACTAACCATGACGGGCACAAACTACAACGCCGCGGTTCAGTTTGGAAACGGAGACATTGACGCTCGCAATTATGTCGTTTGGCCTTTTGGACCTTTTGGGCTATATAATCCTAAGGGCAACTTTAATCTCAACAATCCGGATGACGGAACGGCTTGCCACCTCGTCGGTTGCAAAGCGCCTTTGCATAGCAAGAAGTTTGAAACGGCTAGTCGCACAACGCTCGATCATTTCGGCTGGATCACTATCTTTAACAGCGCGGGCGTACCTGGCAGTATGCTAGACAGAATGAAAAAGAAAGAGCCCGTAACGTTAAAAGACGCCAAGCTGGAATCAACCTTCTGGATTAGCGACGACGGTTGCTCTAAATACGGAAACGCGGATCCTATAACAGGAGAGCCAAACGGGGATTATGTGGCCAATACGTGGATGAACTTCGTGTATCACTACCAGAGCGACAAGAAAGGAGACATTATCCACTGCAACGATCAGCATTATGTGCATAACGCCGCAGTTGAGTTGCCGCCGTATCCGTACGCTAGCTACTCCTGCGTAGGGCTGGATAGCTACTTCCCGCTTACCGGATCGCTTCCCGATAACGCTTTTGGATGGGACTACTCGCTAACCCCTGGCGAAGATAACGCCACGCTGTATACAAAAATGGCTGAAGGCGGCGATTCGATCAAGATAAAAATCGCGCCCGATCCGGACGATCCCACTGGAATTAAGGGCTTTGACGGCGCGATCTGCGCGAGCCTTGTTTATAAGAGCGAGCTGGACGGCAGTTATGGAAGCAGAGCGGCGGATGATGCGAGCGTCGCGGGCGTTCCATCCATAAGCGCGGAGTTTGCCGTGGAAGGCGGAGGCGACCGCGAGTATATGTGCATTAACGTCGATTCCACGACAATGCCCGATCTAATTAAGACTCCCGCCGTCTTTGAATGGGGGGGCGATATTCTATTCGCGTCAAAAGAGGCGTATATCGACATTAAAATGTTTGACTGCCAAATCGTCGACGAGCCTGTACGGAGCTTTGATACAAAGGGATGCGAACGCAAAGAGTCGCAGTCGTCCAAGTTCAGTCTGCGACCCGCGTTTAATACGGGTTCCAAACCCAAATACGACGGCAGATGGCTTGTGGGCGAGCAGTATGGCGACCAACTCAATCCCGCCATTACGCCTTATCCTTACGGCGTTAAGCCTTTTACGTTCTATGCCTTTAGCGCTACGGAAGGATACGTAGGAAGCACGTTTGGCGCGGGAGGATGCCCCAACCCTGTGAGCGCAGGAGCGGATGGCAATACGCCGTTATGCGTTCTGGCAATCGATAAAACAAACGGCGAAGTAAGCGATAAGCTGGACGCAAACGTTAGTATTATCGGAGCCATAAACTCGGACTCTACCCCCAAATTCCACTGGATAAGCTACAACGACGTAGGCGAGATCAATCTAACGCTTTTCGATCGATCGTGGGCGAAGATTGATTTGGAGAACATAGCCAACGGCCACGCCGACTGCATAGAAAACAGCTGGGCAGAAACGCCTCTTGAAAATCCGAGTTCGCCGGATAACGGCAAGATTGGTTGCGACACGGCTTGGATTGTGGGCGATACGGTTATTAGGCCAAGCGAGTTTAATATAAGTCACTTCAAGGTGGAAGGACCACATAAGGGCTACGAGAGCGTTACCGACGCGACTTACGTCTATTACTCCAAATTGGGCGCGGGCGAGGATGCTCTGAAAAACGAGTATCAGCAGTTTGCTCTCGTTTCGATCGAAGCGCAGGCGCTTGGAGTAACGGGCAAGGTTGCGCCAAGCTACGACGGCGCGGACGGCAACTACAGCAACTTCATAGCGCACAGCATTACGCCTAAACCCACGTCCACAAATAAAAACGACATACCGCAGAAAGTTGTGGACAGGATTCAGGTCTGCTATTACGAAGTCGGCAACGCCGCTAGTTGCGATCCGTCCAGCTCTGATACTCCGCGCAAAGTATGGACGAAGGGCGAAGCTAAGCTAACTTACGCGCTCAACTTTGATCGCGACTATAAGACGCCTTTGCCCGTGTTGTTTATGCAAGCAAACGGACAAGATCTGAATATATCGTTTATCGAAAGCAAGCGCGCCGACGGCACGGTTGTTGACGACCCCGTTTCAAGCGGCGCTTGGTGGGGAGATCCGGCGAATGTCGGCACCTACAAGAAGATCGACTTTATTTACGGCAGAGCGAGTTTGCCAAACGTTACGTCTAAAACGCATGAGGCCAACCTCTCTTTCACGATCGATTACTTTAGCGATCGCATTGGAACGGACGACGGCGTTAGAAAATATTTGACAATGCCAAGCGCGCTGACTTCCAATACGGGCTGGTATCGAATTTCGGCTGTAGGCTACACTCAGGACGTTAACACTTCGGCGACGATAGCGACGGACGTAGACGGCGTTAGATTCCCCGTATATGCTCCTGGAGATAAGAGGCTTAGCGGAAATCCCAACAACATAGCGGAATACGCGCTTGATAAACGTCGTCCGCGCAGGTTTGTCGCGCACTTGGTGAATCTGCCTACTTATCTGTGGTATCACCAAGCTGGCAAGACTTACAGCTCCGATCTTTCGAACATCGAAAATCGCAAGAATTGCTTCGAGCATCCGTGCGGCACAATGGAGTTCTTGCCGTCTATCGACAAGAGCGGCTGGGGCGGTCAAGGAGAAAGCGACAACAGGTTTTACGAAGATAACTCCACGAGAGAGTTAACGCCGTATAGATTGGTGCGATAAGATGAGAAGGGCTTTTTCTATGATCGAGTTGATTATCACGATCGTATTGATCGGGATAATCTTCGCGGCTATACCTGGGCTATTGGCTCGCGCGGTAGAGGCTGACACTTCGTCGCTTGAAGGCGAGGCGCTCTACCACGCCGCGGCTAAGATGCAAGAGATCGTCGCGCAACCGCATAATTCGATTCTCAACAAAGACGCTTACAAAAATAAGCCGTATGTTGTTTATTATGACGGCGGCGCGATCTGCGGCGGAGGGACGGAGACCAAAGGAATCCAAGAGCTAAAGAATACCGCGCCGATTGATATTGGCGGTCTAAAACGCGACGCTATGTGTCCGGACAAAACGCCGCAGTACGAGGACATTACTTTGGCGCCCGTTTTGCAAAGCGCGATAAACGAATACAACGGCTGGAGACAAACGGATTTTTCGCAGGGCTACACGCTAGAAGTCGCGATAACGCCTTTGCAGGATAACCGCGTAGTATCTGGCTATACGCAAGATCTCAATTTGAGCGAGTGGACGGCTACGAGCCCGGCTACCACGCCGCGCGATCTGCTGTTGATTACCATTACCGCTTCATATAGCGACACGGGCGAGACGATAGGCGTTTTGCGTTATGCGGCGTCGAACGTGGGAAAGCGTTAATATGAAACGCGCATTTACTTTAGTCGAGATTGTTTTCTCGATCACCATATTAGCCGTTTTATCAATGATTGGCGCGGAGATTGTCGCTCGCGTTTTTGAGCGCTACGCCGCGACGCGAGATATGGAGCGGGCTCAAAGCGATCTGCGCCGAACGCTTGATATTTTGGCGGCGAGGTTAAGCTACCGAATCAAAAACAGCGCCGTAGCGTTTGATAAAGACAACCTTAGAGGCACGGAGCCGCTTTATCAGCCGCAAACTACGGGAGGCTGGAAATGGAACCTCGATGATTTTGAAGTTCTTGAATGGGTTGGAATAGCCTACGAATCGCAACGTGGCAAGGCAACGACGACTAGCGGAGGCAGAGTTTTGCCGGGGTGGAGCTCAATCGGCGTTCGCACCGTTTTTGACGATACGACTCCGACTGCCGCCTTGCATGAGTTTAACTCGACGTTAAGCAATTTGCAAAGCGTCGCCCTGCCTATCGAGCAGGACTTTACAGGCGTCGGCGTCGGCGTCGATCCGTTTGTGAGCGGGGATACCATATTGGTATTCACGGGTAGAGATTGGCGCGGCGAAACGCCCGCTGGCGATCACTCCACAATGATGGTGGGCACGACAGATAAAAGCTGGAATTGGATACCAGGGGACGCCAATCATACCGACGCGAGCTATTTTAGGATTAAGCCGATTTCGGAAACTAGTTTTAGGTTAGACCCTAATACTCTCCCCGCCTCGGATGCCGATAGCAATAAGTTTCACCCGCCTTCTTTTAGCGGCGCGAATAATATGCCAAACTACTTTTTGGCGCGATCGGCGTATGCCGTGTGGGTGGAGAGAGACAATCTTATGCTGGCGTACAATTTTCGCCCATGGAAGGGCGGCAGATACGACGACGCCGCCACTCCAAAGCAGATACTGCTTAGCGACGTATCCAAATTCTTGTTTCAGGAATCCGGCGGCGTGCTACGCTTGCGTCTGTGCGTAAAGGCGAGCAGGTGGGTATCCGACGACAACTCTACAGAGTTTTGTAGAGAAAGGAGCGTACTATGAAGCGCGGAGGTTTTTCTTTGATTACCGCCATGATGATGTTGGTAGTTATGGCGACGATCGGCGTGGCGATCCTGAGCATTTCATCTACGGCTTTGGAGCAAAAAACGCAATCCTTTTTGCGTATGCAAGCCGAGCTATACGCGGGCGTTGGAATGGAATACGCGATTAGCGAACTGCTTAGACGCGGAAAAGACGACGGCGGACGCAAACCCGAGCAAATACATATAACAGTCGATCAATTCGACATTAACGTAAGCATTCAATATCCGGGCGGCAACGAAGTCGGTAAGTTGGCGGAAAATCCCGAAGCGCTTTATATGCTGATAGATACGGTTGTAACGGGCGAAGTCGAGGGGATGCCGATTCGTTACGCCAGAAGGACGGTGCAACTGCCATGAGAAAAGCGTTTACTGTAATTGAAATTGTCATAGTCGTCGTGATTGTGGGAATTTTGTCCGTGTTAGCGATTCAGGCTATGTATCGTCCCGATCATTTGTCCCTAGCGCAAGAAGAGCTGATTTTGCGTTTGCGTTATACACAGCATTTAGCCGTGATGGTCGACAAATTCGACAGCAACGACACGGAATGGAAAACTAAACGCTGGCGGTTTCATTGCGATAACGGCAGTTTGAAATGTTCCGTTTTCGCGCCAAGCGCCGCGTTGGGAGTAAAAGCGAGCGTTCCGAATTTGAAGAGCGATTTTGCGATCGATCCGCAAACGCGAAACTATCTAACGGGCGGCTACGGAGCGGTTAGCGAAACAGATGAGCGCGCAATGCCTGAATTGGCGCTAAGGAATTTCCGCGAGATTGAGGATATAAGTTTAAGCGGATGCGGAACGGGCGCCGATTTAATGATTGTATTCGACGAGATCGGCAGACCATACGCGCCGGATGGGGCAAATCCTCCTAAATTGCTTGCGAGTCCGTGCGTGATTACTCTAACGCATCAGGAAGACAAGGAAAACGCCAAAGTATGCATTCAGCCTGAAACGGGACGCGTTCATAACGACTGCTAAGGCGTAGCGCCAAAGCGTGCGTTGAGCCAGAAACGGAAACGTTCGCGATGACTGCTAAAGCGGCGGGGCATTTATTGTCTTGCCCCGCTCCCAGCCCAAAGCGCGTCTTCGCGGCATTTGTTATTGTTTTAGGCTATCTTGTCTCGCGCTTGCGTTATATTAGCTAAACGCTCTCCGCGTCATTCTCGCAAAGCGCCCGTCGCGAAAGCGGCGCAAAGCGCGAAGGAATGTGGGTATCAAAAATAAAAAGTCAAAATCCTTCGTATTGCATTGAACGATCGATCGCGTGCAATGTCATACCCGCGAAGGCGGGTATCCATTTCTTAAAAAAATCGTAAGCGATCAACATTTGCGAGCGCTTTTAACTTTCTTTTTTTTGGATTCCCGCCTACGCGGGTATGACGGAGAAAGGGCAGATGCTTCGTCGCGGGAATAACGCTACACGCGATCGATCGATCGCTCAATGCAATACGAACGTTTTATAAATGGATTCCCGCCTACGCGGGAATGAAGTAAATGTTGGGTTTACATAAATAATGAAAGCGCCAAAGCGCGAATGACCGCAAAATCATCAGGCAACGAGCCGAGCGTTTCATGTGCTTGAACGCGCAGATCGTCATACCCGCTTTCCTTGTCATGCCCGCGAAAGCGGGTATCCATTATTCATTAAACAATTGCGGATCGATTGCCAACCGTAAGCACTTGTCATCGCTTCGCGATATTTGGATTCCCGCCTTCGAAGGTTTAGATTGGCGCTCGTCGCATAAAAGCGTCGATCATCGCTTTCGCCTCTTTGCGCCCGACGATAATTCGCACGTTGATATTGGCTTCGTCGAAGGCGCGTTTGGCGTTTTTACATGCTTTAGCGGTTAGCAGATCGGAGCAGTCGCTTAAAATCGAGGTCATAACTTTAAGTTCGTCTCGTTTGCTTTCGTAGCCGCAATCGTCTTGCGGTTCGTTTTCGTGTTCGCAACCCTCTTCGGAAGCGAGATTGACTCGCGGATTGGCGCGGAGATTTTCTAGTTTCGCCGCGCGAAACGCCCCGCTTCCTTCAACGCTAAACACGGCAAAATAGGGCGCGTGTCCCGCGTTGGCAAAAATCCTTAAACTCTCGTCATGAACGGGAACGGCGATTTTCATAGTTTCTCCTTGTCGTTATTTTTTAGCGCCGCGCCTTGCCAGCTCTCGCTTTTGAGCGCGCTCGCCGCAATCGAATACAGCGCGTCAAGCCGCGATCCGACGCCGATTTGCATAGCCGCGCCGATCAGATAGCCGTTTGCGAATTCGCGCCAATTATCATAGCTTGCGATCGCGGCGTCGTGTGCGTTTTTTATAAGCGCCAGCGCCGTTTTTTCCTCTATATAGCCTTTTTGCAACGCAAGACGCGCCGCAAGCGTCAATCTACCCGCATCCCACGCCAAAATCCCTTTTTTAAGCGACCGCTCGTCGATTGGAAACAGAGGGTGATTTCTTTTGCGCGCGATCGCTTTTGCCAGACGATCGGCGGAGTGAATAATCGCCGTCGCGTCCTCTTTGCGTTGCGTTAAAACGGCGTATCGCCGCTCGCGTCTATCGGCGTATTTCAAAGCAAAAGACAAACTCGTCTCGTAATAGGCGCGATCGCCGCTTCGCCTTAGCCAATCAAGCGTCGAGATCGCCGTCGATTTATCGACGATTCCCCATTTTTTCAGCTCAAGATCGAGGCGATTGGCGCTTACGCCCGCGTCTAAGCCGTTTGCGAACGCGCCAATCTCCTCGCCGTAGATCAACCCAAGCGCCAGCGCTTTTGACGACTCGGCGTTAAGCGGCGGCGCGGACGGATTTTGCCTAAACTCTCTGCGCGTTACTCTTTTGGCAAAACGCTTCGCGCGCGGATCGACATAAACGCGCCACGCCGCGCTAAGAGCTACGCACGCAAAAAGCCAGCTTAAATCCATTACCGATCGAGGCGGTCGATCGCGGTTATAAACGCGTCGGCGTAGATTGTCCTGATTCGATACAAAGAGGCTTCGGCTTGATTTGCCGATTCAAACGGTCCGACCGCGACGCGATTAAGCTCTTTTGCGAAAACTTTCGCGACGTAGCCTTCGGCGGTTAGCTTGCGGCTAAGATCGTCGGCGCTTTGCGCGTTTGCGAACGCGCCGATCTGTATCCAAAACGAACCCGTTTCGCCGTCGCCGATCTTGCCATTGTTTGGCGGCGGCGCGGGCTCAAAGATTGGCTCGGATTGCGCCGTTTCGCCGATCGCTTCGTCGCCGAAAATTGGCTCGATCGACGGAAGCGGCGTTTTTGGCATGGTCAGCGGCAGATTTGACAGATCTTGGCTGGGAAAACGCCGATCGATTAGGCTTTCATCCTCTTTTGCCCAAGCCTCCGAATTGATGAAATTATCGGCGACCAAAACCGCCGCGCAACAGACCGACAAACAAAGAAAACGAATCATCTGCTCTCCTTTGCAAAATTCTATCGCATAATCGCCGAAAACGTTTATCTCGCGGCGCTTTTAATTGCGGCGTTCCACGCGGCGTATAGCGAGGCGCGATCGCAGATTCTGTCGTTTGCCTCGTGCGCGATAATCGCATCGAGTAAAACGGCGGGATACGGTTCGCTATAGCAATTTTGCGGGTTAGCGAGTTCTCCGTCCGCGCTTTGCGTCGTCGCCACTACGCTTACGCCGGCGGCTATCAGCGCCACCGCCCTTCGCGCCGTTCCGTTTGGCTTCAGCGAGGCGATCACGCCCGCGTCCAGAGCGCAGATAACGCTCAAATCGTCTTTTTTGATCGTTTCGGCGAGGGCGACGCGGGAGATGTTGTACTGGCGGCAAAGCCGCATAAACGCCGCGATCTGCGCGTCGTCGTAGGTTAAAGCGATTAGCTTGAGGTTTTTATGGTAGCTGCTCGTTAGCGCCTCGATCAGCAGTTTGTGTCCGCTATGCTCGTTTGGCTCGCCGATAATGCCAATTAGCACGTTTTTTTCGCTTACGCCAAGTCTTGCGCGAACTTCGGCGCGGTATTTTTGGCGATCGGATTCTTTTAGCGGATCGATTCCGCCATACACGACGCAAACGCGATCGCCTCTAACGCGATAACGATCGTTTAGATCGTTTTTCACCGCTTTGGATGCGGCGATAACGCATTTGGACTTTCTGACCCACTCGATCTTTTCGCCCACTTCGCAAACGACGTTGGCGAAATTCGCGCCTCTTAATTGCGTAGCGCCAAGCGGCGTTTTGCCGTAGCTTGCAAGCAGATCGACTCTGAACCTGCTTCGCAACGCCCTAAACGTGGCTCTTTGGTGCAAACGCGCCAAAAAACCGCTTTTTGGCGACAAAACCGCCTCGATCGGCAACTTGGCTTCTTTCACGTCGCGCTCAATCGGCGAATTTGATTCCAGCGCGATCCTAACGTCGTGTCCCTCCAGCCGCAAAGCGACGGCTATATTCAGCGCGTGCCAAACGGCGTCGTTGTACTCGCGCTCGCGGAGCGCAAACAAAATGTTCATATACCCTTTACCAAAAACAAGAATTTCTTAAGCGCTTTAGCGGCTTTTTTATCGATTCGATATTCTAGCCTATTTAGATATTTGCTAATTTCGTCGGCGGCGATCGCGCTTTTTTTGGCGCGATCTTGAAGTATGTATTGCGGAACGCGCCGCGTCATACGGCGAAAAAACTGCCTTTCAATCCGCTTGATCAGCCGATCGCCGCTCGTGTAACACAGCCTAGC
>JAISMA010000131.1 GCA_031276985.1 Helicobacteraceae bacterium
ATTGCAAGCCGCGTATCAGCGTATGAAGCGCTTTTGGATGGTAGTGGCTTTAGATTTGACGACGACGACGGAGAATGGAAGAGCAACGGCGACGACGACTAAGGGACGCTTCGGGCAAAAGCGGGGCAAACGCTATAGCGTAGCCTTGAGGTAACATTGAGATCGCTAAACGCCATTGGCTTTTAGCGATCTCCTTCAAGTTTGAAGTCAAACGCCAAACCTTGTTTTTACCAATCACATCTTGCGTCGGATTAAGGCAATGCGAAACGTTTCAGCTTCATGTTTTGGATACCCGCTTTCCTCGCGGTTGCGGGCGCAAGCGCCCAGCCACTCGTCGCTGGTATGACATAAACGTTGCATTTTCGTAAAAATAAAAGCAAATAACGATGTGGGCGAATGCTTTTTGATCGATAAAGCGCTAACGCCGTATTTGGAGGAATAAATCTTTAGCAAAACGCGACGCGAATTACGCCGCGTATTTTAGAGCAACGTTAAAAGCGCCTGACGATCGCGCGGTCCGTCGAAATCGGCGAAAAACACGCCCTGCCAAGGACCAAGCAGTATTTGCGCGTTCTCGACGGGAACGACCACGCTCGAACCCATATACGCCGCTTTCATATGCGCGTCGCCGTTGCCGCCAATATGCGCGTAACGCCCGTCGGAAGGAAAAAAATCATGAAGTTTTTTGAGCAGATCGCGCTGGATATTCGGGTCTTTATTTTCGCAGACAAACACGCCGCATGTGCTGTGCGGCGAAAATATATTAACCGCCGAAGCGTTTACGCCGCTTTTGATAATCTCTTCATTGATCCGTTCCGTTATGTCGATCATCTCGGTTTTGTAACGGGTTTTAATATCTAGTTTGATCATTTAGCCTATCTTTTTGCGAATGTAAAACCGATATTTTATTATTTCGCGCCTTAGCGTCCCGCAGGTTGCGATCGCCGCCAATTACTCGCCGCAAAAAGCGATACTCCTCTTTGGAGCAAAACCGCCATTTGCCCGTAGGCAAGGCGTTTAACGAAATTTCGCCGAAGCTAACGCGCTTGAGATCGAGCGTGTCGCGCCCGAAATGCGCGAAAAATCGGCGTATTTCGCGGTTTTTGCCTTCGCGTAACGCGATTTTCAGCCGCGAAAAACGCGGATGGTTTTTCTCGATTCGCCACTTGACAAACGGCGCTAAAACGGGCGCGACGCTATCGCTTAACGGGTGCGCGCCCGCGTTGTCGGTTAGCTTCAGTCCTTCGCGCATCGCCTTTTCGATTGCGGGCGTTACAAAGCCGTCGATTTTCACGTTATAAACGCGCTCCAAATCGCCTTGCATCAACTTAGAGGCGATTTCGGCGCTATCGGTAAGCAACAACGCGCCTTCGCTTGCGTAATCAAGCCGCCCGACGGCGATGAACCGCGCAAATTGACTCGGCAAAGCGTCGAAAACCGTTTTGCGCCCTTGCGGATCGCGTCTTGTTACCAGCTCGCCTTTTGGCTTGTTGTAGACGATAACCGTGTATTGATCGCTCTTTTTTTCCAGCCGTTTGCCGTCGAGAAAAATCTCGTCGTCGTCTTTTACCTTCGCGCTTAAATCGGTCGCTTTTTGCGCGCCGATCGCCACGCGCCCTTCCAAGATTAGCCTATCGGCTTCGCGCCGCGAATAACCGCCGCGTTCGGCGATCGCTTTGTTGATGCGTTTTAGGTTGGAGCGCCGTTCGTTTTCCACGCCGTATTATACCGATTGAGATTGCGCGCCTCGCGCTTCGTATTTGGCGATGGCTTGCGTCGTTAGATCGTAGCCAAGTTCTATCATCTCCTTTGCCTTGTGAAAATCATAAACCCTGCAGCTTTCAATCGGCACTTCCACCAGAATATCGGGCAGATAACCCGCGATTTTGTACAGCGTCATCGTTTCTTGCATCGCCTCGATCACGCGTTGCAATATGTCGATTTGCGTAACGCTTTCGCGCGCGCTCGCGCTCTTTGCGCCTAGTTTTACCAGCCATTTTTCCAGCCGCGTCATCAGCGAATCCTTCCGATCGCTTGCGGCGGCTTCCGCGATAGGTTTAAGCGGCGAGGCGAAACTCGCGTTCAAGTTCACCGCCGCGATCAGATCGGTATGATCGCTCATCGTGGGCGCGATCGGTAACGGATTCAAGACCGCGCCGTCGACTAGCACGCGCGAATTGTGATAGATCGGCGTGAAAACCGTCGGGATCGCCACGCTTGCGCGAATGGCGGTTTTGAGATCGCCCTCCTGAAACCAGACCTCTTTTTTCGCGTCCAGATCGGTCGCCACGGCGGTAAAGCGAATCGGCAAACGCTCAATGATTTTATCGCCGAAAAACGGCGCGATTTTTTCAAAAACCCTATCGCCTTTGATCGCGCCGCCCGAAGTCAAAAACGACAGATCGACGAGTTTTAGCGTGTCCGTCCAGTCAAGATCGATCGCCCAGCGCTTGAATTTCTCCAGATTGCCCGCCGCGTAAATGCCGCCCACCAGCGCGCCCATCGAGCAGCCGCTAACCGATTTTACCTTGTACCCGCGCTCCTCCAACGCCTCGATCGCGCCGATGTGCGCGTATCCCCGCGCCCCGCCGCTGCCTAAAACCAATGAAACCGATCGCGCCATAACTTTCCTTTGAAAACGGATATTATAAATTAAACGCATAAAACCAATCGGACTATGTTTAGTTAAGGGCAAAACGGGTAAAAAGCGATATGAATTTACCGATTGAATATCTGCTTGTCGCGATCGGCGCGATCGGCGCGCTTAATCTGATTGCGGCGATTGCGCTGATTGTCCGCAAAAACGTCGCGATCGATCCTATGATTTTGGCGCAATTAAACAGGCTTGAAACCGCGCAGGCGCAGGAAGCGCGGCTTGCGCGAGCCGAACAAGCCGCAAATTCCGATCGTTTCGCGCAAAACGTCTCCAAAACGATCGACGCGCTGGTAGCGTTTCAAAAAGAGCGCTTTGATTCGTTTGCGATCTCGCAAGAAGCGTTGCGAAAGATAAGCGAGGAAAACCTAAAAGACATTCGCGCCGCAATCGAAAAACAGCTAACCAGTCTGCGCGAAGAAAACGCCAAAAAGTTAGACGAAATGCGAAAAATCGTCGATGAAAAACTCGCGGAGTCAATCGGCAAACGCTTTAGCGAATCGTTTAATCTCATCAGCGAGCGACTTGAAAAGGTGCATTTGGGGCTTGGCGAAATGCAGAAGCTGGCGCAAGACGTGGGCGGACTGAAAAACGCGCTAATCAACGTAAAAACTCGCGGCGCTTACGGCGAAGCGCAATTAAGCGCGATCTTGGATCAGGTGCTATCAAAAGAGCAGTATTTTGAGCAGTATCCAATCAAAGGCGGCGAGCGGGTGGATTTTGCCGTGAAACTGCCGGGCAGAGGCGAAAGCGACGAGGGCGTTTTACTGCCGATCGACTCGAAATTTCCAATCGAGGATTATCAGCGCTTAACCGACGCTTTTGAGCAAAACGCGGACAAAGAGACGATCGACGGCTTGAGAAAAGCCTTTGAAATCTCCGTCAAAGAGGCGGCTAAATCCATTTCGCAAAAATACGTCTGCCCGCCGCGCACAACCGATTTCGCCGTTATGTTCGTGCCGACCGAAGGGCTTTACGCGGAGATTTTGCGCGTCGCGGGATTGCATGAATTTTTGCAGCAAACGCGCAGAATCGTGGTGGTGGGACCGACCAATCTAGTCGCGTTTCTAAACAGTTTGCAAATGGGCTTCAAAACGCTTGCAATCGAAAAGCGATCAAGCGAAGTTTGGGCTTTGCTTGGCGCGATTAAAAGCGAGTTCGGCAAATTCGGCGAGGTATTGGATAAAGCCAAACGCCAAATTCAGAGCGTCGCCAATACGCTTGACGAAACGGGAACGCGCACAAAGGCGATTGAGCGCAGATTGCGCGGCGTGGAAGCGCTGCCTTCGGGCGAAAACCGCGATCTGCTTGGCGGCGATTCAAACGGCGAGGCGAATATCGATTAACGATTGC
>JAISMA010000175.1 GCA_031276985.1 Helicobacteraceae bacterium
TCGGTCGTCTTTGATATTCTCTTTCAAACCTTCAAGATTGTAAGCCATTTTTGCGTATTCTTCTGGCGTATAATAGACCTCTTTCATGTTTGAGCTGTCAAGTTTGAGGACGCGAAAGCCCGCGTCAAGTTCTGCGGTTGGATTTTCGTTTTTGATTTTTGCTCCCGCGCGGCGTATGCGCTCTTTGCCGATTTCGCAAATGTTTTTGTAACCCGCCTTGAACGCTTCGCTATTTTTATCGCAAATTTCGGGTAGTTGAACCATAATAAATTTGCGCTTGCCGCCGTCTTCGGCGTTTAACTGCATTACCGCATGGGCGGTAGTCGCGGAACCAGAAAAGAAGTCAAGGATTAAGTCGTTAGAGTTAGTAGCTAAATGGATAAATCGTTGTACTAATGAAGTTGGCTTGGGGTAGTCAAGATAAGCTCCACCAAGTAATTTTTGTAATTCTTTGTTTGCGCCATCGCTATGTCCTACTTCTTGATATGTTAGAATAGTGGTTTGTTTTATTCCGTTTTGTACCTCGCTTAAGAAACGTTTAATGGCAGGAATAGCGTTCTTATTTTTACCAAACCATAAACGATTATCTGCGCGAAGCTTTTCGTAAGTTTCTTTGCTTACAATCCAGCGTTTGCCTGAAGGAGGACTAACTATGCGCCCACTTGGGGTGATAATATCAAAAACCGATGATTTTGTTTCGCCAATTGCTGTAAAGTCAGCGCTTTTCCAATTTCCACGAGGATCATTATCTGGGTTTTTGTATCTGGAATTAGCTTCGTTGGTTCTTGGCAATAAATTTGGGTACCATCGGTCTTTGTTTTTAGCAAAAACTATAATATAATCATGTGCGTGTGAAAACCATTTGCTATCATTTTTTATTCCATATAACTTTTGCCAAATGAGAATATCAATAAAATTAACGCTCCCAAACACTTCATCGCAAACTTTACGTAAATTATGTACTTCATTATCATCAATGCTCATAAAAATCACGCCGTCATCAGTAAGCAGATCGCGCGCAACGCGAAGACGCGGATATATCATATTCAACCAATCTGTATGAAAACGTCCGTTACTGTCAAGATTTGCCGCGAGTCGGTTGCCTTGTTCGTCATATTGGCAGTCGCGGCGCAAAAATTCATCCGCATTTTCCGCGAAATCGTCCTCATATATAAAATCATGTCCCGTGTTATACGGCGGGTCAATATATATCATCTTAACGCGGTTTAGATATGTTTCGCGCAAAAGTTTCAACACGTTAAGGTTGTCGCCTTCTATGTAGAGATTTTCCGTTGAGTCAAAATCCACGCTCTCATCCCGCGCTGGACGCAAAGCCGCCGAAATGGGCGCGTTGGCAGACAGAATAGACTTGCGTTTATCAGGCCATGTAAATTGATAGCGCTCCTCTTTGCCGCGGACAACATGCGAGTTTATCTCCTGCGTAAGCGTTTCTATATCGATAGCGCGGACAGTAGCGCCGTTTTCATCTTTCTTTTCCGTAACGGCGTTTGGAAACAGTTTAATAAGCGCGTCAAATTTTTCATCCGCGAGTGATTTTGTCCGCATCGCGAATTTTTCAGAGGTTTTCATCTAAGCTCCTTGTTGTTTGCGGCGATTGCGATATGCAAGTCTGATTCGATCAAATTCTGTTTCATTATTTCGCAATTCTTAACCTCGCGCGAGCTATCATTATTGCTTTCGCGGCTTTTTAAGTATCCTAATATATTAACGGCGGATATTATTTCGCGGACTTTTGCTTCATGATTCATTATTATCCTTCCCACTCTCTTTTTAGCCGTTTAATCTCTTCGGCAAGTTCTTGTTATCTTCGCGGCTTACCGTAAAACTAATAATGAAAGGCGAAATTATAGCGCCCTTTTGTTTGCAAGATGATAAATTATGTCGCCACGAGCGCGACTTTGCGTCTTTGTTTACGCCGCGCCGCGTTTTGTCTAGTATCGGCAAATAAGGCGCTAGAAGGGATCGACAACGGCGGCATTAGTTTTTGAAAAATACTTAAACGTTTGAGCGGAAAATCAAAATCATCTTGTTTGCTGGTGGGCGCGTAGGGACTCGAACCCTAGACCCGCTGATTAAGAGTCAGCTGCTCTACCAACTGAGCTACGCGCCCGCTCCGCCGCTTGAAGCGCGGCTTTGTGGGAAACCAAAATGAAAGGCGGATTATAGCGCCTTTTGTTTGCAAGCCGCCAAATCGCGCCTCCCGCTTCGGAGCTTTTTCGCCGTCTAACGCATTTGCTTGATTTATTTGAAACGCGAAGGGCGACAAATCAGAGCCGATCGCGGCTAATAAAACGCGGCTGAACGAAGCGGACGATCCGAAAGAGACAAATTAAGCGCCACGATCGCAAGTCAAGCGTCAATCGCAATCCGCAAGCGCTTTTACCGTTTTTGGAGATTGATCGCTTCGCTCAAAGCGACAAAACGCGGGCGCAACGTTTCGCGTTTGATCGCGCAGGCGCTAATATGCCGCAATGAAACGGCTGATAGAACAACTCGATCTTGACGAGCATTTTGCGGCGTTATCCGCTTTTTTCGCGCGCGAGAAAT
>JAISMA010000214.1 GCA_031276985.1 Helicobacteraceae bacterium
GGCGGGCTACTTTTGAGCGGTTATCTGCTGTGGTATCTGCATCCTAGCGAAACGGTTAACGCGGAGGTAATTCAGCTTAAACGCACCTTAATCTACTTCCACTTTGGCACAAGTTTGCCGATGATGTTCTTCTTGCTCGATTTCGCGCATTCGGTAACGACGGCGGTGCGCGGCAACGTCAAGTATCTTTGGACGGGCAAATTCCCCCGCGAACATCTTGAGCAACTCGATCCCGAAGTGCTGGAAGATCTAAAGCGCGTCGGTCGCGCTTAAGGGCGTTATTTGGAATTTGTTACGCAGGCTCTAATAGAGCGTTTCGATCGCTTAAGCAAGGTAAAAGCCGCCGATTTCGTGATAAACGAATCAAGAATCGGCTTTTACCTAAACGGCGAGAAACTGCTGTCGGTTATGAGCGTGCCAAGCGATCAGGACGCGCACATAGCGGGCTTTTTGCTCTCCGAAGGCGTAATCGAAAATCCTAGCGCGATCAAATCGATTCGCGTTTCGGACGACGGCTTATCGGTCTATATCGACGCAAACGTCGACGAAAGCGCCAGAAAAAACCTATTCAAAGAAAAAACGCTCACAAGCGGTTGTTGCGTGGGCGTAACGGGCAACGTCGAGGACAAGATCGCGCGCGAGTTTTTGGCGGCGGATTACAAAGTGGCGATCGGCGTTTTGCTGGACGCCGCGCAATTGTTCGCGCAAAAAACCCCGCTGTTTGAGCAAACGGGCTGCGTTCATCGCGCCGCGCTGGTTTTGGAAAGCGGCGAAACTTTTAGCGCCGAAGACATCGGCAGGCACAACGCGATCGACAAGGCGATCGGGCGGGCGCGGCTGAACGGGCTGGACGTTTCGCGATCGTTTCTAATGACTACGGGAAGGCTTTCCATGGAGATGACTATGAAATGCGTTATGCACCGCGTTCCGATCGTAATTAGCAAAGCCGCCGTAACGCTTCAAGGGATCAGATCGGCGCTTGAGTACGGCGTTACGCTAGGCGGCTTCGCTAGAAACGGCAGAATAAATTTCTACGCGCATTCGGGAAGGATTATCGTATGACGCGACTTGATTTTTTACATACGAAGCTCTTGCGCTTAAGCCAAGCCGATAGCGGCGCGATTGCGGCGCTTAAGCCTCCTCTTGCCGCGTGCGTCCGCGCCAGCCGCGAATTGAAAGCGGCGCTAAAAGAACGCGACGACGACGCGCTTTTTCTGCCGCTATTTGATCGCGGCGCGTTAATTCGCCAAAACGCCGATCGGGCGTTAAGCGAAGGGCGGACGATCGCGGTAGAGCCTTGCGAAATCGACTCGTTTTTTATTAACGATCTCGCTTCGCTGCCACAAGATCGCGTTTTTATCGCGCATTCGGATCATATTTTAACGGCGCGGCGCGATCTTAAGCGCCTCGTCGTCGATTTTTTCGCGCGCGCGGAGATCGCGCCGTTTTTGAGCGCGTATAACACCGCTCCAAACACGCTTTTTATTCGATTAAGCGGCATAAAAGCGCGAACTTTAGTTCAGGCGCTGAAACTAGACGAGATCGCGATTACCAACGGAGAGGGCTGCTCGCTTGATCTTTTCACGCCCTCGTTTGTCGCGCAAAGTTACGGCTATAGCGAAGACGAGGCTAGAGAGGCGATCAGTCTTTCGTGGGCGGAAGACATAGAGGAGCGCGAACTATTGGACGCGCTGGATAAAACGCTTTTTAGATATAGACAAATCAGGCGGTTAAACTAACGATGAAAAGTGGGCAAAACTCGACGCTTCTTAGCGTCGGCGAGGCTTTGGACATACTTCTAAGCCGTATTGAGCCGATCGATCGCGACGAAAGCGCCGCGCTGTTTGATTGCGCGGGGCGAACGCTGTTTGAGGATATTCTCGCCAAACGCGATCTGCCGTCGTTTGACAATTCGGCTATGGACGGCTACGCGGTCAAGATCGCCGACGCGGGCAAAACGGTACGGACAATCGGCAGGGTTTACGCGGGCGCGGATTTGCAAGGCGCGATCAAATCGGGCGAATGTATCAAGATTATGACGGGCGCGCCCATTCCGGAAGGCGCGGAGGCAATCGCCATGATTGAGCATGTTCAAAGCGCGGGCGAAAACCTCGTGAAACTCCCGGAGCAAATCGCGCTTTATCAGCATATTCGCAAAGCGGGCGAGGAGATCAAAACGGGCGATACGCTTTTGCGGCGCGGCGAAAGATTAAACGCCGTCAAATGCGCCGCTCTCGCCTCGCAGGGCGTTACGATCGCAAAGGTTTATCAACGCCTGAAAGTCGCGGTGATTTCCAGCGGCGACGAAGTGGTGGAGCCGTGGCTTTCGCCTTCGCGCTTTCAGATATTCAACACTAACGCCGTAACGATGACGCTTAGTTTGAAAGAGGCGGGTTTTGACGCGCATTACGAAGGACTTTGCAAGGACGATCCGCGACTGCTGGCGCAAAAGATCGAAAAAGCGCTTTCAGAAAACGACGCGCTTATCGTTACGGGCGGCGTTAGCGTGGGCGACGCGGATTACGCTAGAAAGGCTTTTGAAAGCCTAAACGCCGAAATCTTTTTTCACGGATTAAACTTCAAACCGGGCAAACCGACAATGACGGGCAAAGTCTTTGGCAAGCATTTTTTCGCGTTGCCGGGCAACCCGTTAAGCGCGTTTGCCAATTTACGCATATTCGCGTTTCCCGCGCTTCGCAAACTGCAGGGCGATCGCGCCTTTTACGGCGATTTTTGCGTCGCGATCAACGACGTCGCTTTTGAAATCAAAGGCGATCGCGACACGGCGTTTTTAGGCGCGCTCAAAAACGGGCGGTGGCAAATTTCGCGCGGCGGCAAATACGGATCGAGCATGCTTTTGCCGATTGTCGAAAGCGACAGCTTCGCCATTTTCACGAAAGAGGCGCGAGAGGTCAAGGCGGGCGAAATAATCAAGATCGTTCCTTTTGATCGCTTCCCAAAAGTTTCGCAAGGCGATCCGATCAATCGCGGGCGCTAAGCCCGTAATCGCTCCTATTAACGTTCGCGCAAAATTATTATTTAGGCGAATAATTAAGTCAAAACGACTAGAATAAACAAAATAAATCCTAAAAGGAAGCCTCCATGCAAGCCTTTATCGAATGCGTTCGCGCTCACGCAGAGCATATCGCCAGAGTTGGCGATTTATGCGACAACGAAGAGACGACTAAACAGGCGGCAATCGTGCCGCTACTAAATATACTAGGTTTTTCGTCGATTGACCCCACAAAAACGCGCGCGGAGTTTCGCGCCGAATTCGCAGGCGCGAAGGCTAACGAGCGCGTCGATTACGCGCTGTTTCAAGGCGGCAAGCCCGTTATGTTTGTCGAGGCTAAGGCGTGGAACGAACCGCTAACCAATCACGCGCCGCAACTAGCGCGATACTTCAACGCGATCTCGGACGTTAATTTCGCCGCGATTACAAACGGGCGCGAATGGCGTTTTTTTACCGATATGAACCAGAAAAACATAATGGATAGCAAGCCGTTTTTAACAATTGATTTCACGGGCGATTTAGACGATTGGACGATTGCGCGGCTTTATAATTTCCGCTATGACAACTTCCAGCCCGACGCGCTTAAAAGCCTAGCGGTTGATAGCGCGCTACTTAATAGTTTTACTAATATCGTCAACGATTTGTTGCGCGAACCCGATCTTGAATTTGCGCGTTTCGTCGCGTCCCGCGCTAATCTTGGACGGTCGCTAACGACAAAGTTTCTCGAGAGCGCCGTACCGCAACTTGACGAAGCGATCAAAAGGGCGATAGGCGCGATCGCGATCACGGGCTTAAACGCCGCGCCAATCGCAAAATCCGACGCGCCCGCGATAGCGATAGCGCCTAACGCGGACGACGAAGGCGATATTGTTGATCCGAGCAATCCAAAGATAATCACGACTTACGCCGAGCGGCGGTTATTTGAAACGGTTAAGGATATTTTAGGCGACGACGCGGACATTGTGGGCAAAGATACCGAATCGTATTACGGCGTACTGTTTCAAGGCAAAACTACGCGCTGGATTTTGCACTATTACGGCGATAAAAAGAACCCAAAGATTGATTTTTGCGTACCGCTAACAGACGAGCGCAAGCGCGAAGTAAAACGCGCCGGGCTAAAGTTGGGCGCGGGCGAATCGGTCGTGCTGGATAAACCCAAAGATTTGCTTCGCATTGCCGGGATTGTGCTTGACGCCTACGATTACGTCCAAAACGACGAGAATTTCAGACGTATGAAAAAAGAGTAGCCTAAAGGCGCAAACAGACCGCCAAAAAGCGGCGGCGAGGAAGAAAAACCAACAAACGCATCTTGGCGACACAAATTCGCCGATCGCTGAAGATACCGCCGTGTAAAATGGCGCGATAATTTCAAAGGAGCGATTGCTCTTGAATTGAGGAAGATAAATGGCGCTCAAAACGCTAACGCTGGCTTCAATCTACGAGTTGCAAGGGCTAAAAGACGAGGCGAGCGAAATCTACCGCGACATTCTTTCCGCAGATCCAAACAACGCGGAAGCTAGAGTGGCGCTTAGGCGTTTAAGCGGCGCGAGGCGCAAATTTGACGGCGTAAATACGCAAATGCGCGACTTTTTTATCAAAATGGATTCGCCCGCCGAGTTTGCCGAATTTGAGCGGTGGCTGGCGTTTTGAAAGGGCAAATATGGACTTAAAAGAGATGGTGCTTTCGGCGTTAGCCGATCTGCAAGAAGAAAACGAGCGAAAAACCGTCGCGCAGATCGCGATTGATCCGATTGCGATTGAACCGATCGCTACAATCGCGCCGCCGCAAGAGCCGATCGCGCCGCAAATCGCGCAAAAACCAACCGAGCCCGAAAAGCCCGAAGTCGAGCAAGAGCCGATCTCGCCGCCCCAAACGCAAGCGGCGAGCGAAAAAAGCGACGACGAAGCGAAGTTTTTAAGCGCGGTAAAAGAGCGGATTTTGGCGTTGTTTGAAGGCTTTCAATCGCCAAACAACAAAGCGGTGGAAGCCAAAGTGGATTTGACGCTTAACTTTTTTGAGTATCTTTTGAGCGCGATCGAAGAGCGCATAGACGAGCTAGAGCGACGGTGATACTGCCCGAACCTTTTCAAGCGGATTTTGCCAAAATCAAAGCGGCGTTGAAAGCGCACACCAATCGCGCCTATTTCGTGGGCGGCGTTACGCGCGATTACCTGCTTGGACGCGCCATTAACGACGTCGATATAGAGATTTACGACATACCGCCCGATCGTTTCGATTTGGTTATGAAATCGCTTGGCGCAATCGGCGTCGGCAAAAGTTTTTTCGTCTATAAATTCGGCGCGTTTGATCTTTCTTTGCCGCGATCGGAGCGAAAAACGGGGCGCGGTCATAGAGCGTTTGACGTGGCGTGGCAAAACGATCCAATCGCCGCGAGTCGCCGTCGGGACTTCGCGATGAACGCGATTATGATCAACATTTTTAGCGGCGATCTGCTTGATTTTCATGGCGGACAGCGCGATCTAAAGGCGAAAATCATACGCCACATCGACGATTGCGCCTTTGCCGAAGACAGTTTACGCGCGCTCAGGGCGGCGCGTTTCGCGGCGGCGCTGAACTTCAAAATCGCGCCCGAAACAATTAGACTCTGCCGCGCCATAGAACTTGACGATTTGAGCCGCGATCGCGTTCGCGGCGAGCTTGAAAAACTAGCCGCCGCGCCGTTTAGAATCAAGGGCGTTTATTATCTGATAAAGCTAGGCGCGACAAAGCGGCTGTTTGGCTACGATCGCGCCGATTTAAGGCTGTTTCGCTGGGCAAAACGCGCTCCGCTTTACTACGCGCTGGGCTGCTATTGGCGCGACAAAAAAAAGATTTTTCCGCTGTTTGGCAAAGCCAAAGAGATTGCGCGGCAGCCTTCGCCGCCAAAACGGGCAAGCGATCGCTTTTTGAGCGCGATCGCATATAAAAAACCGCTTAAAGAGTGGGACGGCGCGACGATTTTCAAACTCCAAAACCATAGATTTTACGACGAAAAGCTGGATTTGCGGATCAAGCCCGCCGACTTGATGAAAGAAGGATTTACGGGCGCGGCGCTTGGCGTGGAACTGAGAAAACGCGCGCTTAAAGCGTTTAGGCAATCTAGCCGCTAACTATCTCGCGCCTCATATTCGCGCCGCCTTTGAATAATTGTACATTTTCATCGTAATCGCTAATCGGCAAACAGCATCTCAATTTCGGAAATCCTTGAGTCTCGCTCAGGATCATAATCCGGATTTTTCGCCAGAACATACCATTTTATTTTGACGTATTTATAGAATAGAGGAATTGTATAGATTGGGGGGAATAGCTTATCCTTCAATGCCAAGCTCCATACCTCCTATTTCTTTCGCGGTAATGTCAAAATTTGTATGGAAATCGGAAAACGCTTCTATGGTTTCGCAGTCCCCCGCACATATGTGGCGCGCTAAGACAAAACCATATTATGTCAACGTGATAAAGTTATCGTTGCTTAAATAATAATCCAGCGCCGCGATAAAATCTTCGATCAAAGGGTTTCCTTTTTGGCGCAACAAATTATCTATTACATCTTCAAATTGCTCTCCGTAATAAAACAACTCCAAGGCATTATCCAATACAAACTGAGGATATACATCTTCGTCATTGACAACAGAGGGATAGCGTTCCAAGTAACAAACAGCGTCCTTTGTAATAGAAGCGAGATCGTCTTCGACATATAAACAAAAAATATCGTCGGTATGCTCGCTTATGACCAAATCAAAGGATCGTTGCGTAGCCCCAGATGGAATGCCTGTATACGAACGCCAAAAAGCTATTACCACTTGCTCTAAAGTATAAGCCTTGCGGTATTCTAGTTCCATAGTCATCGCGATTCTCCTTTAGCCTCCAAAAGATTTGCGCCGATTGCGCGGCTTAAATTTGCCATGTTATTTATCCCCCAACGCAACAATATGTTTGATCGAAATTATAGCGTCTTACTATCGTAATTATACAATCGCAATAACGAGGCAATTAGCAACGACGCGGCAAAGTTAGCCGCCAATCGCGGGTGAAATAGCGGCAAATTAGGGGGATTTAAGATCGGCGTTTGGGTTAAGAAGCAGTCGCTCGATCATTTGCGCGAATAGATCGCGGCGGGCGCGATCGACGGCAAACGATCCGATATGGGCGCCGTTAAAAACAATCTTATGCTTAGTTTATTCACCCCCCCCATCCCGCATTTCTCAGACATTCATAAGCCGCGTTGTTTCGCCTTTCCAAAACTTGACAACTACCACCCCGCGCCACTATAGCCGTCCCTAAACTTGCGATCAAACGATAAATCGAGCCGAACTTCCTGTACGGTTACGAGGAGACGATTCGCAAAGTCCTGCGCGATAATAAAACGTTTCGCAAACGATAAATATCGCCCGTCGCTAAATGTGGCGCGGCAGATAAAAAGCGACTTTCCGATCGCGCAGATAAAACGAGACTTTTTGGCGATCTCTAACGTAGCGCGTAAAACAAGACTTGAGGATAAAGAGCGAGGGATTAAAAGGGGCGCGGCGGCGCGGGCGATATGAGCGATACAAGGGCGCGCGGCGTTAATGGATGAGCAAGGCGCGGTAGCCTAGCGAAAATAAGCGGAGGATTGGCGGTTGCAGGGAGTAAGCGCGTCATTTGAGGCTTTTGTTGAGAGCTATTATTTTGTTTTTGCATGCGATTAGTTCTTCGGTATGTTCGTGGCCGCCATCGATCTGGTATTTAAGCTCTTCCATAATGATATTACGCGCGTTTAAGTTTGCGGATTTGAACGCGCTTTCAAAACATTGCATATTGCCCAAACATAGATCTTCCACCAGAAACGGAACCGATTCGGCTAACTCTCCGTCGAGATAATATCCCGTCGTTTTCATTAACGCGAGGCTCTCGAAAAAAGCGGCGGTAGTTTTTTCGTTTATGCAAGGGTCAGCCTTGTCCGCGTCTTTGCAAACTCCGTCGTATCTATTGGAGTCGATCAAATGAAAGAGGCAAATAATATCGTCTGGATCGTCAGATTTGCACGGGTTTTTTATCGAAGTTCTCGGCATAGATAAACGAACAAATAAACGCAAAAATAGCGAATTTACCAAACTTCATATTTATCCTTTACGTTGCGCGTTTAGCCAAATTACGCGACGTTGACGCTCAATAGTCGTTTGCGATCGCTTAGGAGCGCAAAGCAAAAAGCAAACGATCACGACGTTTCGCCCACTCAACCTTTCATTCATAACCCAACTGCCGCGTTTGTTTTTTCGTGATGAAGTAGCCACGCTTTTTTACTCGCTCCCCAGCCGTAACGACCAACGCCGCCGCTTGCGCGCAAAACGCGATGACACGGAATCGCGATCGCAAACGGATTTCGCGCGATCGCGCTTGCGGCGGCGCGATGAGCCGTCGGGTTTTGAGCAAGCGCGGCTAATTCGCCGTAGGAAAGCGTTTG
>JAISMA010000224.1 GCA_031276985.1 Helicobacteraceae bacterium
CGCTTAAAGCGCGATTATTGCTCGAATAACCCGCCGCTAAGATAACGCTCGCCCGTATCGCATAGGATCGTTACGATTGTCTTGCCTTTGTTTTGCGGGCGTTTCGCCACTTCCAGCGCCGCGTAAACGTTCGCGCCCGACGATATGCCCACAAGCAGACCTTCCTCTTTGGCGATCTGGCGCGCCGTAGCGATTGCCGCGTCGTTTGCGACTTGAATAATCTCTTTGTATATGTCCGTGTTCAGCACTTTTGGCACGAATCCCGCGCCAATGCCTTGAATCTTGTGCGGACCGGGTTTGCCGCCGCTAAGAACGGGCGAGGCTTGCGGCTCTACGGCGATCACTTCCAGATCGGGCTTTTTCGCCTTCAAAACTTCGCCCGCGCCCGTTAGCGTGCCGCCCGTGCCTACCGCCGCGACGAAAATGTCGATTTTGCCGTCCGTATCGCGCCAAATCTCTTCGGCGGTCGTTGAGCGGTGAATCGCGGGATTGGCGGGGTTTTCAAACTGCTGCAAAATGATCGCGTCCGCGTTTTCCTTGACAAGCTCTTCGGCTCTTCTCACCGCGCCGCTCATGCCCTGTTCGGGCGGCGTAAGCTCCAAACGCGCTCCAAAAGCCGCCAATATCTGACGGCGTTCCAAGCTCATCGACGCGGGCATGGTTAGCGTAAGCGAAACGCCAAGTCCCGCGCAAATGGAAGCGAGCGCGATTCCCGTGTTGCCGCTTGTGGGTTCGACGACGGTCGTTTTGCCCGGCACAATGACGCCTTTTTTGATCGCGTCGTCGATCATACTAAAACCTATGCGGTCTTTGACGGAGTGCGTCGGATTGAAAAATTCGGCTTTGCCGATCACGTTGAAGCCTTTTCCTATGCGGCTAAGGCGCACTAGCGGAGTGTTGCCGATTAGATCGGTAACGTTTGTAGCGATTTTTGACACTGTTTTTCCTTTGATTTAGATGTGATACATCGACGCTTGGCTAAGCCTAGCGGCGCGATCGACTAGTTCCTGTAACGGAACGGCGAACAGATTCTCGATTTTTTTGTTCATTTCTTCCCAAAAACTGTCCATAGCGGGCGAGTCCAGCCCGTATTTTTCGGGATTCATGCCCTCGCTTTCCATCGCGTAGAGAATCTGCAACACGGTAACTTTTTCGGGGCTGATCGCCATTTTGTAGCCGCCCTTCGCGCCGCGGATACTCTCCACAAAACCCACCTTTTTTAGCTGAACCAGCAACTGTTCGAGGTAGTTTTGAGGAATACGACTGCCGTCGGCGATGTCTTTGATTTGCACGAGGTTATTGCCCTGTTGCGCGAGATAGAGCATTGCCGATAGCGAATACACGCCCTTTGAGGAGATACATACCACCCATTTCCTCCTTGTCAATTCACATTCTAGGGATTTCAAAAGCGAAGTGTAAGCAAATAAGCCTTAATATTGCAACATCGTTTTAATTCCAATCGGATTACTTGGAATGATTTTAGCCAAAGGCAAATAGGTGAGCGACAAGAAAAAGGTATTGGTGGCGATGAGCGGCGGCGTCGATTCGTCGATGAGCGCGAAGTTGCTGTTGGAGCAGGGTTACGAGGTGCATGGCGCGTATATGAAGTTGCATCCGTTCGAGGAAAAGCACGCGGCGAATATAGAAAAGGGGCGCAAAGTCGCCGCGTATTTCGGATTTACTCATCACGTTTTGGACAAGCGCGACGAGTTTTTGCAAAAGGTTTACACGCCGTTTATCAACGCCTACAAAGACGGCAAAACGCCCAATCCATGCACGTTTTGCAACCGCCATTTGAAATTCGGCGCGCTTGCGGAGTTTGCCGATAGCTTAGGGTGCGAATACGTGGCGACGGGGCATTACATTCAAACCGACGGGCGTTTTTTCTACGAGGCGGTCGATTCAAGCAAAGATCAGAGCTATTTTCTGTTTAACGTCCGCAAAGAGGCGCTAAAGCGGCTTATTTTCCCGCTTGCCGCGTGGCGCAAACCCGACGTGAAAAAGACGGCGGCGGCGATACCCGAACTCGCGTTTTTGGCTACGCAGCGCGAAAGCGCCGAAATATGCTTCGTGGAGACCGATTACGTCGATATTATCGGCAAACATTTCGAGGTGGAGCGCGAAGGCGAGGTCGTCGATGAAAGCGGCAAGACGATCGGCGCGCACAAAGGCTATATGCAATACACGATCGGCAAGCGGCGCGGCTTTACGGTGAGCGGCGCGAAAGAGCCGTTATACGTGCAAAAAATTCTGCCCGAAAGCAACAAGATCGTCGTCGCGCCGAAAGATCGCGTATATCAAAAGGCGTTTGACGTGGAAAACGTCAATCTCTTTTTCGAGCCGCCGCCAAAGGAGTTTCGCGCTTTGATCAAGGTGCGCTATCGCAACGACAAAAAGCCCGGTTTAGTAACGTTGCTTGATAACGGCGGCGCGAGAGTGGTTTTGGACGAACCAGAATTTGCGATCGCTTCCGCGCAAGCGGCTGTGTTTTACGAGGACAACAAACTGCTTGGCGGCGGCTATATCGTCTAATCCGCGCCGCTTCGCAGGTCGTTAAGCGCCGCGATCGCAACGTTTTGCGGACGCTTTTGCTACGATCGCGATTATTTTTACGGCAAGGATTTAGGCATGGCGGGCGCAACCGAAAAAGAGAGAAGATCGCAAATCGTAGAGTTGGCGCGTCAATACGCCAAAGAGTTTCACCCGCTACATGATTTTGATCGCGAAGAGCCTTTTAACGAAGGCGATCGGATCAGTTACGCGGGACGGGTTTACGACGACGACGAAATTGCGAATCTAATCGAAGCGGCGCTGGAGTTTTGGCTTACGCCAGGGCGTTTTGCCCGCGATTTTGAGCGCTCCCTCGCGCGCGCGATCGGCGTTAATTCGGCGTTTTACTGCTCAAGCGGCAGCGCGGCGAATCTCCTTGCCGTTTCCGCGCTGACCTCGCCGCTACTAGGCGATCACAGACTCTTAAAAGGCGACGAGGTTATAACCGTCGCGGCGGGCTTTCCCACGACCGTTTTCCCAATCGTCCAAAACGGCGCGATCCCCGTTTTTGTCGATATTTCCCTGCCCACATACAACGTCGATGTTTCGCTACTTGAAAACGCGGTTTCGCACAGAACCAAAGCGATCGCGCTGGCGCACACGCTGGGCAATCCGTTTGACGTTGGCGCGGTGAAAGCCTTCTGCAAAAAATACAATCTATGGCTAATCGAAGACAACTGCGACGCCTTCGGAAGCGAATATACGCTGGATGGCAAAACCGCTATGAGCGGATCGTTTGGCGACATAAGCACGCTTAGTTTCTATCCGCCGCACCATATCACGACGGGCGAAGGCGGCGCGGTTTTCGCAAACGATCCGTTGCTTGCGAAAATCCTGCTTAGTTTCCGCGATTGGGGGCGCGATTGCGTCTGTCCAAGCGGCAAGGACAACGTATGCGGCGATCGCTTTAACGCCGCGGCGAATACCTACGGGCAACTGCCCGCGGGCTTTGATCACAAATACACCTATTCGCATATCGGCTACAACTTTCAAGCCACCGATCTGGGCGCGGCGATCGGGCTGGCGCAACTGAAAAAACTTGCCGCCAACGCGGCGGCGCGGCGCGAAAACTTCGCGCGAATTTTTGCGGCGCTGAAACCCTTGGAAGATTGCGGCGCGATAATCCTGCCGCAAGCTACGCCGCGTTCCAATCCAAGCTGGTTTGGTTTTCCGATTACGATCCGCGAAAACTGGGGGCGATCGCGCCTCGAAGTCGTTCGCTTTTTGGAAGATCGCGGCGTTCAAACGCGCCTGCTTTTTGCTGGAAATATCGTTCGACAGCCCGCGTTTGTTACGAGCGGCGGGCAAAAACTCGTCGATTTTCGCGTCGCGGGCGATCTTGCTAATTCCGATCGCGTTATGAACGACACGTTTTGGATTGGCGTATATCCGCGCATTGGCAAACGACGATGCGAATATATGACGGGTCTTATCGCCCAAGCGCTTAACCAATAAAATGTCGAATGCGATTTTTGATCACGGGGCAAACGGGTTTTGTCGGCGCTTGGACGGCGCTGTTTTTGCGCGAGCTGGGGCATTCGGTTTGCGGGCTTGGATTAGCGCCGTACGTTGGCGAAAACGGCGAGCGCGGTTTATACGAGCTTGCCAAAGTAGGCGAAACGCTTGAAGCCGATCTGCGCGTCGATATTCGCGACTTTGACGCTTTGAAGCGCGCGATAGAGCAAACCCGTCCCGATTTTGTCTTTCATTTTGCCGCGCAACAACTAGTGCGCGAGAGCTTCCGCCGTCCGCGCCTCACCTTTGAAACCAACGTAATGGGAACGGTCAATCTTTTGGAGGCGATCGGCTTAGTCGGCGGCGTTAAAGGCGCGATCGTAGCCACAACCGACAAGGTTTATAAAAACGTCTCGCAAATATGGGGTTACCGCGAAAGCGATCCGCTTGGCGCAAGCGATCCGTTAAGCGGCTCAAAAGCGGCGTGCGATCTGATCGCGCAGAGCTATATCGCCCGCGCCGATTACGCGACTCCGATCGGGATCGTCCGATCGGCAAATCTGCTTGGCGGCGGCGATAACTGCAAAGAGCATTTGGCGGTCGATTTGATCAACGCCTGCAAGCAAGGCGCGGCGGCGCGTCTTAGAAATCCAAACGCGATTAGAAGCTGGCAACACGCGCTTGATTCCATTAACGGCTACTATCTGCTCGCTTTGCGCCTAATCGACGGATCGCTACCCAGCGAGGCAAAAGACGGCGCGTTTAATTTCGGCGCGAACAGCGATAGCTTTGAAAGCGTGGGAAACGTAAGCGACAAAATTATCGCTCGCTGGGAGGGCGCGATTGCGTGGGAGTTTGCGGGCGATCGCGAAAACATAAAAGAGGAGCTTACGCTGGGAATCGATTCCAAAAAGGCGAAATTTTATCTAGGCTGGGAGAATAAACTGGATTTGGATACGTTGCTTGATTGGACGGTCGCGTGGGAGCGCGAGGTATTTTTTGGCGCAAGCGCCCGCGAAGTCAGCTTGCGGCAGATCGGCGAATATCAGCGGCTGTGATTGAGCAAAATTGAGCCGATTAAGCCGCGACTTGTCAAACTATTGAAACTTTTTAAGGGATAACGATGAAAAATCTGCATAGTTACGAAGAGCACGATCGCCTTTGCGAAGCGCTTAAAAACGGCAAGGCAAAAGTAATTACCTACGGAATGGTCGCAAGCAACTATTCCGCTTACGTTAGCGATCTGCTTAATGGCGATAATGTTTTGGCAAACTTTGATAGCGATCCGTCAAAATGGAATACCTCTTTAGCGTTGTCTGGGGGGGGGGGGGGGGGGGTGACGATCCCTACTCTTGCGTTAGAGCGATTGGAAGATGAATACAAAAAAGCGGATGCGTTAATCGTGATGACGGGAGCGCTTGCAGCCGTTGGATCATATCTTGATAACAAAAATATGCGTTATTACTTTGGCGAAATTATTCGCGATCGGCTATCGGACAATGTTCAAGCGTTAGTCGCCGCCGAAAAATCGCATATCGCAAATCACAAAGGCGAGATAGATCGCGTTAAATCGCTTTTGTCCGATCGTAAATCTATCGAGATATACGAAACGCTGTTAAAAGCCAGAACAAGTTTAAGTTCCAGAGAGCGTTTCAGCGCGGCGCAAAGCGTATATGAAAGCGATCAGTATTTTCCGAAAGATATTGAAGCGTTTTATCCAACCGAAAACGAAGCAATAGTTGATGGCGGCGCATTCAACGGCGATTCGGCGCTAGAGTTCGTCAAATGGACAAACGGCAAATTTAAGCATATCTACTGCTTTGAGCCCACCGCAAAGCATTCTGGGGCGTTGCGGACAAATTTGGGCGCATACGCAAACGTAACTTGTTATCAAAAAGGTTTAAGCGACGATAATAAAACGCTGTCGTTTGTTACTTACGCGGCAAATCCACAAACGTCGCATGTATCAGGCATAGGAAACGCATATATTACGCCTAGTATTCCAAAAAGCCAAGAGACTGTTGAAACGATCGACGTTTGCGCTATCGATAAAACAATCGACGATCATATAACCTTTATAAAAATGGATATTGAAGGTAGCGAATTAAGCGCGTTAAAAGGCGGCGCGAAAACGATCAAAAAATACAAACCAAAGCTAGCGATATGTATCTATCACAAGATCGAGGATTTCTGGGAAATTCCGCTATATATCCATTCGCTTGTTGGCGAATACGAGTTTTATATTAGGCAACATGCGCCTACTATTTTATGCAACGAAACGGTTTTATACGCCGTTTGCGATAATTCCGACAAATAACGAAAGGAAAACCCATTGGCGATCGCGGCGGATTATATAATCGATTATCTAATTAGCCGCGGCGTCAAACGATCGTACGGCTATCCTGGATCGCTCGCGGGATTTATTATGGACGCGCTTCGCAAGCGCTCAAGCCAGATTTCAAATCGCCTTTTATACACGGAACAAGCGTGCGGTTTTGCCGCGATCGGCGATACGCTAGTTAGCGGCGCTCCCGCGCTATGCTGGGCGACAAGCGGACCAGGCGCGACCAATCTCGTTACGCCAATCGCAAACGCTTGGCTCGATAGCGTCCCCGTGATTTTTCTAACCGCCAACGTCCACACCGCCGATTCGCGCGAAAAACTAGGTTGCGCGGCGCTAAGGCAAAACGGCAATCAGGAGCTTGATATTGTTTCGATTGCGCGTTCCATTACGAAATTCGCGGCGCGAATCGACGACGCGACAAAGATCCGCGAAACGCTTGACTTGGCGTGGGAAGCGGCGACAAGCGCGCGCAAGGGACCGGCGTTGATCGATCTGCCGATCGACGTTTCAAAAAGCGAAATAAACGATCTTGAGCGCTCCCTCGCAAGCCGCGCTCCTTTGGCGGCAAACGCAAGCGGCGCGTTAAGCGCGATCGACGAGGCGATAGTAAACGCCGAAAATCCCGTGATTGTCGCGGGCGGCGGTATTCGATCGGCTAACGTCAAGGCTTCGTTTATCGCGTGGCTTGCAAAAACGCAAGAGCGAAAACCCGCCTTGAAAGCCGTTACGACGTTGCGCGGCAAAGATCTGCTGGCGACAAACGATCCGCTGAATATGGGCGTTATCGGCGTTTGGGGGAACGAAAAAGCGAACGAGGCGGTCAAAAACGCCGATCTGATCGTCGCGATCGGCTCTCGTCTGGCAAACAGGCAGCTTGCGCCTTTTGGCGGCGCGCTATCTTGCAAAGTTATCCGCGTCGATATTGACGAAGCCGAATTTGCGCGGCGCGTTACGCAAGGCGAGGCGATCGACGTCGTAGCCGATTTGGGCGATCTGTTTGGCGCAAGCGTTGCGAAGCCGCCAAAGCGCGTCGTCGTTTCCGACGTGGGACAGAATATGTGGCGCGTCGGGCGAGAGTTTGCGATCGAAAGCGGCGACCGCGCGCTCTTTAGCGCGGGGCTTGGAGCGATGGGTTTTAGTCTTTGCGCAGCGATTGGAGCGCATTATGCCGCGCCAAACGCGGAGATTATCGCCGTGTGCGGCGACGGGGGTTTGCAGATGAGCGTAGAGGAGTTGCACTTTATCGCCGCTAATCGCGTTCCAATCGCCGTGATAGCGCTGAACAACAACGCGCTTGGGCTGATTCGCGCCTTTCAGGAGCGCAATTTTGGCGGCGAGCATTTTTGCACGACGGCTAAATCGGGCTACGCTTCGCCCGATTGGGAGGCTTTGGCAAAAGCGTACGGCGCGGATTATTACCGCTTTGACGCATTAACCGATCGCGTTGATCGCTCTGCCGATAGCGCCATTGACGGCGTAAACGATCGCGACGCGGGCAATCGCCGCTTTAACGTTTCGTCCAATCGCGTTGTCGAAGAGGGCGCGGGCGGCGGAAGTTCTCGCGCTTTTAACGGCGCGTCCGATCGCGACGCTTATCGGCTTTCTAACGGCGCGTCCGCTGAAGTGGAAATTCGCGCGCTGATAGATCTTGCCTCGCGTCTGCGAAAAACCTCCGCTTCGGCGTTTATCATCGAAGCAAAGGTAAAACCCGTCTACCCCTAAAACGTTTCTTCTTATTTAGACAATCGCGCTCCCCATCATCCTGCTCGCTTCGGATCGCATTTCCGCCCAAACGAAATTCGAGAATTGTGAATGCGCTAAATGCTGGGCGTTCGCAATTTTCGCGCTATGCGTCGCTTATTAGTTGTAGAATAAATTGGCGTCGATGTGCTTAAGAAATTCATCTACAACGTCGGAGCTAAACGTTAGCGCCGATCGCTTTGTATATTTGTGGTATGCATCTAGCGACCACTGCGCGGCAAAATAGTTTTCGCCGTTTGAGAATATGCCTCTAAAAAAGCATAAATATTCGCGGCAGGTTCCGCCAAAATCGACTAAATCCATATCGTACATATCGCTAACGTCAAGATTATAATTCGCGCCGTTGTAGGCGATGACTATATTTTTCAAATAGGTTTTTGGAACTTTAAAAGAATCCAAAGAAACCCCGAGCGGAACGCGATCGTTAATTAAGCAAATAGCGTTTGCGCGATCGCATTTTTCTATCTTAAATTTGCTTTCGTTAAAACTGTCTTTTTTGATAGTAACGTTAGCGTCTGCGAGATTTAGCTTTACGGCGCTGCCAATTTTTTTTGCGTCTGTTTTTATCGCGTTGTTTGCGTATGCATTCAGCGCGGGATCAACGCTCAAACCTACTTCCATAGAATTGCCTATCATAGTTCTAACGCTTTTGGCGTTTATTATTTTCCATTCGGCTTCAAACGCATACGAAGCGTCGCCAAACAAGCCTCTAAAAGTACAATTGTATTTATCTACGCACTGCCCCCAAAAATATAGCGTATGCGGCGCGTTTTTTAGCCGATCGCCCCAAGCGTTATACATATCGCTTGCTTCAAGGTTATATGTTTCGCCTTGATAGGTTGCCGTAATGCTTTTTACATAGGTTTTCGGCGCTTCGTGGTATAACATGCCAAAAACTTTCTTTCCGTCGATAAGGACAAAAATATTGTCTTTATTGACGCCAATTTTATGTTTTGTTTTATCAAAAACGTCCTCGACTATAGCAATCTTTGCGCCGTTTGCCAGCGTAAATTCCGATCGGCTCTGCGTAGCCGCGCAATTGGCGTAAGAGCCAAGCGCGCACACAAAACAGAGCGACGCAAACATACGTTTTACGCCGAGAAAAGCGTTAAATTTGCGTTTATTTTCCGCGATTGTTTCAGAAACAGATTTCATCTTTTGCTCCTTGCAAATAATTAAACGCTATTAAGCGAATTTCGCTAGTTTGCGAACAATAAATCATAGCGGCGACGGCGCTAAAAATAAGCGTCGATCGCGCCGCGAGATTAACCTTGAGCGGAGTAAACAAAACACAAAATCGCTCCCGCGATCCACGCAAGCGCCCAGTATCTAATCGGTATCCAAAATCTCGTATCTCTGAATGTCTCTTTTGGCGTGTGATCGGTATCGGTTAGATTCGGCGGCGGTTTTTTGCGTCCGCGATCGAGAAACCACAAAATGATCGCGCCCACAAACATTCCAATGCCCATTCCAAGCGCGGAATAATCGCTTTCGCCTACCTTGATATGATCGCCAATTATCCCGATGCCGCAACCCGTAAGAAACGGCAATATAACTAACCATCCTCGCCCTTCAGACGTTGAGATCATTTTGCGCTCCTAACCAATATATAATCTAAACGAAATTATAGCGCTATATTATCAAGCGCCGACTGCCAATCTGCGAATAAGATCGGCTATATGCGTTTCGCGTCCGCTAAGCAAATGTCTTAACTCGATCGATCGGCTTAAAAATTCATCCGCGCGCGCGGTTTTCGCGCATTCCAAAAGGCGATCGGCGACGCATTCATTTTGCAATAATTCCGCATGCATTGGCGGACGATTTTCGTAGTAAAAAATCAGGTTTGAAAGCCCCACAAAAGGCAGTTTGACAAACCGTTTCGCAATCGCAAAATCGATCGCTTTGGCGCGATACGCCAATACGAAAGGCGTTCCAATCAGCGCGGTTTCCAGCGTCGCTGTGCCTGAACACACAAACGCGAATTTGGCTTTTAGCAAAGCGGCGTGAGCCTCGCGCGCAATCGTAAAATCGCCTAAATCGCCGTAGATTTCCGCGATCTTTTGCGCGTCGAAATGCGGCGGAATCACAAGCAGTTTTTCGCCGTTTAGGCGCTTTGCCGTTTCCTTGAAAACGGGAAAAAGCCGCTTGATTTCGCCCTCGCGCGAACCGGGCAAAAAGGCGTAAATTTCATCTTGCGTTACGCTTTCTTTGAACCGCTCGATCTCCTCCATGAGCGGATGCCCCACGTATGAGCAGCTTTTCCACCACGACTTTTCAAAAGGCAAAATCGCCGCTTGAACGTCGGTAACGCTTTGGACGACCTCGATTCGCTTCGCCTTCCACGCCCACACTTGCGGCAGCACGTAATAGAGAATTTTCAGCTTTGGAAGCTCTTTTTTCAGCGCTTTTGCCAGCGGAATGTTGAAGGCGGGCGAGTCGATCAGTAGCGCCAGATCGCAATCCTTCGCCGCTTCCAGCATAGATTTCAGCGTCCTGCGCGCCAACGGGATTTTGCCCGCCGCCTCGATGAAACCCATTGCGCCAAACGCTTTGCTCTCCACGATCGGCTCGCCGAACTCGCCGTTAAAAACGCCGACTCGCGGCGCGTCGCCAAGCCTTGCGAAAATCGGTTTTAGGTGTAAATTCGCCGACGGCTC